>NZ_JBAWUK010000030.1:0-40984 GCF_037079935.1 Stenotrophomonas maltophilia group sp. Smal12
GTGCCGTTTTTTATAATTGATGTCTAGTGGCCGGGCCCCACCAAAAACGCCCTACGCCCGGGGTTTTTTTAAAGGCGGGGGGGGGCGCGCACATCGGGGGTGTTTGGGGGGTGTTTTGGGGGGGGCCCGCCGCGCCGCCGGCACTACCGAAAGACGGCGGCTTTGCCGGCCAGCGGCCGGCACTACCCGCGCCGTCGCAGCAGCTTCCACGCGCCCCAGCCGCCGGCGGCGAGCGCGGCCAGATAGCACGCCGCCATCGTGCGCAGGCCGACCAGCGGCCCCGCGTTGACGCCGCGATGCAGCCGCAGGTGCAGCGAGCTGTGGCCGCTGCCCAGGTCCATCGCCAGCTGCAGCGCCAGCGCGGCGCAGAACACCAGCAGGGCGACCCCGAACCCCGTGCGCGGCCACGTGGCCTGCGCGTTGGGGCGGCGCAGCACCCAGGCCAATGCCGTGGCTGCGGCCAGCGTCACCGCGATCCACATCAGCGCGGTGGCGGGAGACGTAGCGGCCACCGGCATTGCACCAGTGGCCGCGATCAGGGCAACGCGCTTACTTGCGGGTGCCGTCGAGCCAGTTCGGGCCCTTGTTGGTAAGGAAGAACACATAGACCACCAACGATACCGCGATCGTGGCGGTCACGTAGATGGCGAACCAATCGACGTGGCCGGTCTTCAGCGCGCCCTGGTACAGCAGCGGGGCGGTGCCGCCGAACAGCGAGTTGGCCAGCGCATAGCCCAGGCCCACGCCCAGTGCACGCACGTGGGTGGGGAACAGCTCGGCCTTCACCACCGCGTTGATCGAGGTGTAGCCGGTGAGGATGACGAATGCCAGCGCCAGGGTCAGGAAGGCCAGGGTGGCGTCATGCTGGTGCGGCAGCTGGGTGATCAGGTACCAGCTGTACAGCACGCCGCCGACGCCGAAGAACACCAGCAGGGTCTTGCGGCCAATGATGTCCGACAGCCAGCCGCCGACCGGTTGCAGCACCATCAGGAAGGCCAGCACGCCCAGGTTGATCAGGGTGCCGGTCATCGGGTCGTTGCCGGCGAAGGCGCTCTGGATCATCTTCGGGCCGTTCACCGAGTAGGTGTAGAAGGCCACGGTGCCGCCAGCGGTGATCAGGAAGCACAGCAGCAGCGGCCGCCACTGGTGCACGAACAACTCGTACATCGAACCGGACTTCTTTGCCTTGCCCTCGCGCGCGGCCTCGATCGACGACTCCGACAGCGACTCGTCCATGCCCCGGCGCAGCCAGAACACCACCACCGCGGCGATGCCACCGATGCCGAAGGCGATGCGCCAGCCCCACTCGGAGATCTCCGGCTTGCCCCAGAAGGTCAGCATCAGCAGCAGGGTCAGCTGGGCCAGCACGTGGCCGCCGACCAGGGTGACGTAGTGGAACGAGGACAGGAAGCCGCGACGGCCCGGAATGGCGGCCTCGGACATGTAAGTGGCGCTGGCACCATACTCGCCGCCAGTGGCGAAGCCCTGCAGCAGGCGCGCGAACAACAGGATCACGGCGGCCCAGATGCCGATGCTGGCGGCGGTGGGGGTGATGGCGATGAGGAACGAGCACAGCGCCATCAACGTGACCGAGACGGTCAGCGCCAGGCGGCGGCCGTGGCGGTCGGCGAAGCGGCCGAAGAACCAGGCGCCGATCGGGCGCATCAGGAAGGTCGCCGCGAAGATCGCCCACACGTACAGGGTGGAGTTCTTGTCGTCCGGCGAGAAGAACTGCGATTCGAAGTACACGGCGAACACCGAGTACACGTAGACGTCATACCACTCCACCAGGTTGCCGGCGGAGCCTTTGAGGGTGTTGGAGATCGACCGCCGCAAGGCGGCACGGTCGTTCGCGGGGACAACAGGTCGGGACGTGGTGCTCATCTGGGTGGAAATCCTCGATGCGGCGCGTCCGTGCGCAGGGAAAACGGCGTCCGGCCTTGGGGCGGCGCGGCCGGGCAGCCCTCTTGGTACTGCATCGGCCGTCAACACGGGGTAGCAGACCAGAGCAGGGTGCATGGATGGATGACAGCGTGCCACCGTATGGGGTCCCGGACCATACTCAAAACGTCCTAGAATTCGCCTTCCCCCGGCTCCCTGGTGTGTCATGTCGGCTCCCCCCTCTTCGTCTGCGGCTGCCCCCCGGGGTGGCCTTGTCGCGCTGGCACTGCTGCTGGTCTACGTGGTCTGGGGCTCGACCTATCTGGGCATCGCCAAGGCCCTGCACGGCGGCGCACTGCCGCTGACGATGGTCTCCGGCAGCCGCTTCATCATTGCCGGCGGCCTGATGTTCCTGGCCTTGCGCCTGTTCTGGAAGCTGCCGAACCCGACGCTGCGGCAGTGGCGCAACCTGGTCATCATGGGCGTGACCATGCTGGTGCTGGGCAACGGCATGGTGGTGCTGGCCGAGCGCGAGGTGTCCTCGGGCCTGGCCGCCACGGCGGTGGCCTCGGTGCCGCTGTGGATGGCGCTGTTCTCGGCGCTGCGCGGGCAACATGCCAGCCGTGGTGAGTGGCTGGGCATCGCCATCGGCTTCCTCGGCGTGGTCTGGCTCAACGCCGGCAGCAGCCTGACCGGCTCGCCGACCGGGCTGGTGCTGCTGCTGATCGCGCCGATCGGCTGGGCGTTCGGTTCTGTGTGGGCACGCGGCCTGGACCTGCCGGGTCCGTTCATGACCGCGGCCGGGCAGATGATCTGCGGCGGCGTGCTGCTGGTGCTGATCGGCCTGGCGGTGGGCGAGCGCCCGACCACGCTGCCCGATACCGGTGGCCTGCTGGCAATGGCCTATCTGTGCGTGTTCGGCTCCATCGTCGCGTTCACTGCCTACGTGTGGCTGCTGCAGAACGTGCGCCCGGCGCTCGCGGGCAGCTACGCGTATGTCAATCCGGTGATCGCGGTGCTGCTGGGCGCGCTGCTCAACGGTGAGCGCTTCGGTTGGCGCGACCTGCTGGCGATGGCGGTGATTCTTCTGGGTGTGGTGGTGCTGACAATGGCAAGGACGAGAAAGAAGTGAGCATGGACGAGAAGGAACAACGCCGGGGCCTGCTGGTCACCGCATCCACCTTCGTGATCTGGGGCCTGGTGCCGGTCTATTGGCACCTGCTCAACGAGGTGCCCTCGTTCCAGATCATCGCCCACCGCATCATCTGGAGCACGGTGCTGGTGCTGGGCTGGCTGTTGATCAGTGCGCGCCTGGGCTGGTGGCGGAAGATCGCCGCGCAGCCGCGCGCGCTGCCGATCCTGCTGGTGTCGAGCCTGACCATCGCCTTCAACTGGGGCCTGTACATCTGGGCGGTCAACGCCGGTCATGTCATCGAGACCAGCCTGGGCTACTTCATCAACCCGCTGGTGAACGTGCTGCTGGGCGTGCTGGTGCTGAAGGAACGGCTGCGCCGGCTGCAGTGGGTAGCGGTGGCAATGGCGGCGGTGGGCGTGGCCTGGCTGACCATCGATGCAGGTACGCCACCGTGGATCGCGCTGGGCCTGGCCTGTTCGTTCGGCCTGTATGGCCTGCTGCGCAAGCTGGTCTCGGTCGACCCGGTGGCCGGCCTCGGCGTGGAGAGCATGTACCTGTTCCTGCCGGCGCTGGCGTTTGCGATCTGGGCCGAGAACGGCCACGGCGGTGCGTTCTTCCATGGTTGGGGCTGGCGCAACGACCTGCTGCTGATCTTCGGCGGCGCGGTCACCGCCGTACCGCTGATCGGCTTCGCCTATGGCGTGAAGCGCATTCCGCTGTCGCTGGTCGGCATCCTGCAGTACATCGCGCCGAGCCTGCAGCTGCTGCTGGGTGTGTTCTTCTTCCATGAGGCATTCGACACTGCCAAGGCGATCGGGTTTGCAGCGATCTGGGCTGGCCTGGTGCTGTTCGTCGGCGACAACATCCGCACGATGCGCGCCAAGCGCTAGCGCCGGCGGGGATCCGACCCCGCTTCCACGAAAAAAAGAACGGCGCCCCGAGGGGCGCCGTTCTGCTTCCATCCACGGCCAGGAGAGAGGGATGGCCGTGGCGGGAACGCGGTTGCAGGCTTAGAAGCGCTGCTGGTACTTCATGTACATGAAGCGGCCGATGTCGAAGCCACCGTAGTAGGTGAAGCTGCTGTTCGGCTGGCTGTACATGATCGGGCCCTGGTGGTTGAACACGTTGTTCACGCCCAGCGACACGGTGCCATCCCACGGCAGGCTGTAGCGCACCTGCAGGTCGTGGAAGGTGTTGGAGCCCACCTTGTTGGTCGGCGAGGCGCTGGTGTACGACGAGTTGAAGCCCGGCATGTTGCACTCGTCCATGTACGAGCACTTCTCCTTCATGCTGGAGTAGTAGCGCGCGGTCCAGCCGATGCCGAGGTCGCCATACTGCCAATCCAGGTTGAAGGTGGAGCGCACGCGGAAGTCGCCCGCCCAACCGGTACGCTGTTCCACCGGGGTGGTGGCGGCGCTGTCGTTGCGCTGCTCCAGATAATCGGTGTAGGTGGTGTTCCAGTTGACGGCGAACTTGCCGAACGCGGTTTCCGGCAGGCGGTAACGCACGTTGATGTCATAGCCGGCAGTTTCGCGGTAGCCCGCGTTGACCAGCGAGCGGTCCAGCGAGTTGACCTGGCCGTTGCTGCCACGGGTGAAGCGGCCACAGGCAGCATCCGAACCCTGCACGTAGCACTGTTCCAGGATGTTGGTGGCCGACTCACCGACGATGGCGTTGTCGATGCGGATCTTCCACCAGTCCAGGCTGACGTCCAGGCCCTGCACGAAGTCCGGGCTGTAGACCAGGCCCACGGTCCAGGTCTTGGCGGTTTCCGGCTTCAGGTCCGGGTTGGAACCCGAGCTGAAATCGGTGGTGGCCTGCTGGCCGGGCTTGGTGGCCACGCTGCCATCGCTGTTGAGCTGGCGGAAGTTGGCCGGCACCTTCAGCGCCTGGCAACGGGCAGCGACGGCCGGGCTGCTGGCGGCGGTGCCGAAGGAGGTATCGCACGGGTCGGTGAACGAGTCGCGACTGCTGACGGTGCCGCCATACAGGTCATCCACGGTCGGCGCACGGAAGCCGGTGCCGTAGGTGGCGCGCACCAGCAGGCTGTCGATCGGCTTCCACTTCAGGCCGAACTTGCTGTTGGTGGTGGAACCGAAGTTGTTGTAGTCCGAGTAGCGACCGGCCACGTCCAGCGACAGTTCGCGGGCGAACGGCAGGTCGGCCAGCAACGGCACCTGCAGTTCCAGGTAGGCCTCGTTGAGCGAGTAGTTGCCGCGGGTCGGCTGGCCGCTGGTGCCGGCGATCTCGCCCTTCTGCACCTTCATGTCCGGCGTGTAGCTGGCCTCCTCGCTGCGGTGCTCGAAGCCCATCGCGGCCAGGATGTCGCCGGCCGGCAGGGTGAACAGCGAACCGGAGATGTTGCCGCTGGCGACCTTGGTGGTGCTCTGCATCTTGTCGACGAAGCGGGTGAACAGGTAGTCCTGCACGTCCTGGTTGCTCAGCGAGCCCGGGCCGGTGTAACCCATCGGGGCAGCCGGGTTCCACGGCACGCAGCCGGCGATCACCGCGCCCGGCGCACCGCAACGGGCCACGTTGCCGTCCATGAAGGACGGGCCGACGGCCAGGTTGACGTGCGGCTGGTACATGCTGCCGGTACCGATGCGCTCGCCTTCGTTGCGGTTGTACATGTAGTTGATGTTCCAGTCCCAGTACCGCGAACCGGTTTCGAAGCTGCCTTCCAGGCCGATGCTGGCGCGCTTGGTTTCCAGGTTGTTCTCGGTGCCGCGCGGCAGTTCCTCGGTGCGGTGCGCGAACAGCGCATCCTGGCCCCACAGGTTGAACGCGCTGTCCTTGGACAGGGCGGCACGGCTGCCATTGCGGGCCTGCGCGGCGCTGACCGAGTACGGGTAGCCGGCCAGGTGCTTGGTCGACTCGCGCTTGCTGTACAGCGCGTCGGCGACGATGCGCAGGTTGTCGGTGATCGAGAAGCCACCGTTGGCGAACACCGAGGTGCGCTCCAGGCCGGTCAGCAGGCTCATGTTCGACTTGGTGTTGGCACCATCGGCCGGGTCCGGCGCATGGAAGTTGCCGGCCTTGCTCGGGTCGCCGCCCGGACCCACGGTCAGGTTCTTGCCACCGACGGTGACGTAGCCCCACGGCGTGTTGCCGTTGAGGCCATCGTTCGGGTGGCGCGGGCCGTTGGTGTAACGGCTGAACTCGCGGTCCTTGCCCAGCACCTCGTCTTCCTTGGTGCGCTCGGCGCCCACGCTGAACCAGCCGCGCTCGAAGGTCTTGCCGAAAGTTGTACTGTATGCGCGCTTCTGGCCGTCACCCTGGCCGTACTGGCCGACATAGACGCTGGCTTCGCCACCATCGAAATTCTTGCGGGTGATGATGTTGACCACACCGGCGATGGCATCGGAGCCGTACAGCGCGGAGGCGCCGTCGGTCAGCACTTCCACGCGCTCGACGATGGACGACGGGATCGAGGCCAGGTCGGAGTAGCCGCCGGCGCTGACGCCCATGCGGCGGCCGTCGATCAGCACCAGGCTGCGTTCCGGGCCAAGGTTGCGCAGGCTGACGTACATGCCGCCGAAATCGCGCGAAGAAGTCAGCGACGAGGCGCGGCTCATGCTCGGCGCCCCGGCGGCAGGAATGTCCTGCAGGATGTCGGCGACGTTGACGTAACCCTTCTTCTCGATCTCGGCGCGGTTGAGCGCGACCACCGGCTGTGCGGTTTCGACACTGGCCTGGCGGATGCGCGAGCCGGTGATTTCGATGCGGTCGAGGTTGGTCGGGGTATCGCCGGCGCTCTGTGCGAAGGCGGGGGTGGTGCAGCTGGCGGCCAGCGCGATGACGATCGCGTTGCGCAGCGGATTGGTTTTCAGGGACATCCGTGAAATCTCGTGTTTCAGTAAAAACATGCGCCCGTTCTATGGGCGCGTGGGGTGCTGCAAACCAACGTGGGGGGCGCGATTCTAGAATGTTTCCATTCGTACCTGTTTGTCTCGACGCCGCTGGAAGTGCGCGAAGATGAATCGCAACCAACAATCCACAGATGCACTGTGCGCAGCGTCACGCGCACTGCGTTTGCGATGAGTAGAGGCATCGATAGCGGCACAGAACCGCCACGCTTGAGCGGTTGCGGCAACACGCCGCAGTGCGCACTTGTACGCAGGTGCCTATCCGTTGCGATGCATCCACCCGCATGAAATGCTCTTCGCGCTGTCATCGAAAACAAGAGGCGAAGGAATGATCCAGCTCGACGAAGCACGCCGTCGCGTGCAGGCTGCACTTGCCAGCGACGATGAGCCGGTTGCCATCACGCACGAGCATGAGATGGTCGAAGGCTGGCTGTTCTGCTTCCAGTCGCTGCGCTACCTGCAATCTGGTGAGATCTCGGACGCGCTGGCCGGCAATGGCCCGATCTTCGTCGACAGGCATACGGGTGAGCAGCACGCGCTGGGCACGGCGTACGCGCCGGAGGAGGCTGTTCGCCGGCATTTGGCCCTGCGGCACCCACCATCCGATGTTGCGGCGATGGATGCCTGAGTTCAGCAACGAAAAAGGGACGGAGCCTTCGCTCCGTCCCCCTGCGTGATGCGCAGTCCACCGCTGCATGATGCTCAGGTTTCGCGCAGCGCCGTAGTGATCGGCAAACGCGCCGCGCGCAGCGCCGGGAACAGGCCGCCGACCAGGCCGATGCCCAGTGCCCATTTCAGGCCGGTCCACAGCAGTTCCGGTGATACGTGGAACTTGAACACCACCGCGCTGAAGTTGCTGCCGATGGTGGACACGCTGTAGCCATTGAACAGCAGCCATGCAACCGCACAGCCGAGCAGGCCACCGAGCAGCGCCAACAGCATCGTTTCCAGCATCACCGCCGTCACCACCGGCAGGCCGCGGAAGCCGATCGCACGCATGGTGGCGATTTCGCGGGCGCGCGTGGCCACGGCCGCATACATGGTGTTGAGCGCGCCGAACACCGCACCGACCGCCATGATCGTGCCGATCACCTTGCCCAGGATGTCGATCAGCTTGGTCAGCCCGCCGCCCTGCTTGCTGTAGTAGACGCGGGTGGTTTCCACGTCCAGCTTCAGGCGTGGGTCGGCAGCGACGGCCGCCTTGAACTGATCGAAGCCGGCCTTGCCATCGGTACGCACGCTGATCGACTGCCAGGCACTGCGCTGGTAGGTGGTGGCCAGCGTATCGGCGTCGGTCCACAGTTCCGAATCATGCGCATCGCCAGTGGCGAACACGCCGACCACGGTCCAGGTCTGGTTGCCCAGCGACAGCGTCCTGCCGACCTCCATGTCGCGGAACTGGCCCTTGGCGCCCTGGCCGACCACGATCTCGCGCAGCCCGGTGGCGAACTTGCGGCCCTCAACGATCCTGACCTTGTCATGCACCGCCCACGCCTGCGGGCCGACGCCGCGGAACTGCGCGTTGACGTCGGTGCCGTCGGACTTCGATACCAGGTTGACCACCTGCGACAGTTCCGGTGACAGCAACGGCCGGCCCTGCGCATCGCGGCTGATGCCGGGCAGGGTGGACAGCATCGGTACCTGCTCGCGGGTGATCACCGAGTTGGTCTCGGCCTGCGAGCCACCGCGCAGCACGATGGCAGTGGTGTCATCACCGGTGTTGTTGAGCGTGGCCTGGAAGCCTTCGCCCATCGCCAGCATCGCCACCAGCACGCCGACCACGCCGGCAATGCCGACCACGATCACCGAGGACGCGCCCCAGCGTTGAGGCAGGCTGGCCACGCCGATGCGGGTGGCGGCCAACGCCAGCCGTCCACCGCGGGTCAGCAGCAGCCACAGCGTTACCAGCACGGCCACGGCCAGAACGCCAAACCACGGCAGCCCGATCCACAACACCAGGCCGATCGCAAGCAGCAGCACGGTTACGCCGTTGCCCAGCCACTTCTTGAGCTTGTTCATCTGCAATCCTCCTCAGCGGCCGGCCAGTGCATCGACGATCTTCAGGCGCTTGGCACGCAGCGCGGGCAGCAGCCCGACGATGATGCCGATCACTACGATCAGGCCCAACCCCATCAGCCAGGTTGGCGTCGGCACGTGCGGCGGCAGCATGCCCATGCTCTTCGGGCCGATCGCCGGCAGGATCAGGGCGGCCAGGCCCATGCCGATCAGGCCGCCCAGGCCGATCAGCAGCACCGACTCCACCATCACCAGGGTCAGCACGGTGCTGTCCTTGAAGCCCAGCGTTTTCAGCGTGGCCAGCTCCGGCACGCGCTCTCGCACGGCCTGCGCCATGGTGTTGCCGGTCAACAGCAGCAGGGTGAAGAACACCGCGCCCATGATCGAGGTGACGATCATGCCGATATCCGCGAACTGCTTGACGAAGGCCTGCTGGAACGCCGATTCGGTCTGGGTCTTGGTCTCGTGGTCGGAGTTCGCCGAGATCGCATCGATCGCCTGTGCCACCCGCGAAGAGTGGTCCGGGTTGTCCAGCGTCACCGTGTACCAGCTCACCTGGTTCTTGATGTAGTCGTTGGATTCGTCGAAGTACTTCCAGTTCATCATCAGCTGGCGTTCTTCATTGGCGGCCAGCGCGCGGTCCTTGGAGCGGTAGATGCCCTTGAGCACCAGTGGCCAGTCATTGCTGCCGCCACGCGGGAAGATCGTCGCCTGCAGCGGGATGGTATCGCCGATCTTCCAGCCGAATTGCTTGGCCAGGGTTTCGCCGACGATGGCGCCAGTGCGGGTCTGCTTCCAGTCCTCCAGTTGTGCCGGATCGATCTGCAGCTCGCGGTAGACATCGAAGTAGTTGGGTGACACCGAGAAGTTCGGGAAGAAGTTCTTCGGGTCCTGGTAGATGCCACCAAACCACATGCCATAAGCCACGTCACGGACGCCGGTCACCTGGCGCACCTGTGCTTCCAGCCGGATCGGCAGCGACTGGGTGATCGACAGCCGCGAGGCCACGATCAGCCGGTTGGCACCTTCCACGCTGCCACCCGACGAGAACGCCACCCGCACCGAATCGAGCATGCCGAACAGCAGGAACGCGGCCACCACCGACAGCAGGGTCAGCAGGGTGCGGGTACGGCTGCGGAACAGCTGTGCCCACACCAACGAGAAGTATTTCATCGCTGTGGCCTCCGTCAGTGGGCCAGCGGCGCGTCGGCCAGCTCGCCCTTGTCCAGGTGCACCGTGTGCGTGGCGTACTCGGCGGCCTTCGGGTCATGGGTGACCATGATGATGGTCTTGCCGTGCTCGCGGTTGAGCTGCTGCAGCAGGCCGAGGATCTCCTCGGCCGATTGGCGGTCGAGGTCGCCGGTCGGTTCGTCGCAGATCAGGAAGGTCGGGTCGGAGACGATCGCGCGGGCGATCGCCACGCGCTGCTGCTGGCCGCCTGACAGTTCATTCGGGCGGTGGCTGCGGCGGTCGGCCAGGCCGACCAGGGTGAGCGCGATCTCGGCATTGCGGCGGCGCTGCGCCGCGCTGAGGTGGGTCAGCAGCAGCGGCAGTTCCACGTTCTTCTGCGCGGTCAGCATCGGCATCAGGTTGTAGAACTGGAACACGAAGCCGACATGGTGGCTGCGCCAGGTCGACAGCTGGCCGCCACTCATCTGGTCGATGCGCTCGCCCTCGATGCTGATCTCGCCGCCAGTGGGGCTGTCCAGGCCGCCGATCAGGTTGAGCAGGGTGGTCTTGCCCGAACCGGACGGGCCCATCAGCGCAACGAAGTCGCCGCTGGCGATGTCCAGGTCGATGCCGTGCAGCACCTGCACTTTCTCGGGGCCACGCTGGTAGGTCTTGGTGATGTTGCGCAGTGAAACCAGGGTCGACATGGGTGGTTCTCCACGGGAAGCGGGAAACGGGGAAGCGCACCTGCGGTGGCCGCAGGCGTGCGTCGAGCGATGCTGCCGGCCGCGCCCACGGGCGCCAGGCCGTTACTGCGCTTGTTTCTGTTGCACCTTGGCGCCATCGCGCAGCGTGTCGGGTGGGTTCACCACCACCGGCTCACCTGCGCTCACGCCCTTGAGGATCTGGCGGTCCTTGCCCATCGCCTGGCCGGCCTCGACCGTGCGCTGCTGAACGCGGTTCCCGTCACCCAGCACGAAGGCCACCGAGGCACCGTCGCGCTGGACCACGGCGCCGCCCGGCACGCGCACGCCCTGCGGCTTGGCGGCCGCCTGCGGCTGCGCCTGTTCCAGGAAGCTGACCCGCACGCCCATCTCCGGCACGATGCGCGGGTCTTTCACCTTCAGCGCCACGCGCACCTTCACCGTGGCCTTGCCGCGGTCGGCGGTGGGGATGATGGCGATCACCTCGCCGGGAATCTTCCATTCCGGGTAGGCGTTGAGCGTGGCTTCCACCGGCATCTTCGGCTGCACGCGGCCGATGAAGGCCTCGCCGACCTCCACTTCGATCTCCAGCGAGTCCATGTCCACGATGGTGCCGATGCCGGTACGGGTGAAGCCACCACCCGCCGACAGCGGCGAAACGATCTCGCCGGGCTGCGCCGCCTTGGCGGTGACCACGCCGGAGAACGGCGCGCGCACGATGTTGTTGTCCACGCCCAGATCGGCGATGGCCAGCTGATCGTTGGCAACCTTGACGTTGCGCTGCGCGGTATCCAGCTGCGCACGCAGGCTGTCGCGCTGGGCCACGGCCTGGTCGTACTGCGAGCGCGAGACCAGCTGCTGGCCAACCAGCGCCTGCAGGCGGCTGGCTTCGGCGGCGGCCTGCCTCTGCTGCGCCTCCAGCCCGGCGACCTGGCTACGTGCGGCCTGCAGCTGCGAGGCGTACAGGCTGCGCTGCGCGTCGGCATCGATCGGGTCGAGCGTGGCCATCACCTGGCCAGCCTCGACCCGCATGCCTTCTTCGATCATCACCTCGCGCACCTTGCCGGTGATCTTGGCCGATACCGTGGCCATGCGCCGGGCGACCACGTAGCCACTGGCGTCGAGCACCGAGCTGCTGGCGCTGCCCTGCTGGATGGCCACGGCGGGAGCGGTTTCCACCTCTACGGCCGGTGCGCGGCCGAACAGGTAGGCCACGGCCGCGGCGACCAGCAGCACGACCACGATGATCGCGATCCACAACCCGCGGCGGCCACCGCCATTGCCTCCGGCGGCCGGCGGCGGCGACTTGCGGTCGATACGGAGTTCCTTCAACAGCTCGGCAGAAGCGTTCATTCGTTCCATCACATGCGTTCGGGCGGGTGTGGCCGGAAGCGCGGACGACGGCGGTTCCGGCGGTGGAGCGTGCGGCACAGCATGAAGGCAGGCACAGCGAAGACGGCAGTGACAGCTGTCATCCGATGACACTGACGGCGGCAACTGCGAAATGTGACCACGGCGGCACAGGATGGCAACGTTCCCGCTACCGGTACTGCCCATGGATCCGATCGCCCCATTGCCGGCCCGCCGCAGCGGCGCCGCCAAGCGTACCGTGATCTGCGCTCGGCTGCGCCGGTGCCGCCCAGCCGACGGTGGCGCCTGCGCGCAGGCGGCTGAACTGGCATGATCGGCGGCGATCGTCCCCGCCTGGAACCGCCCGTGCCGTCCATCTGGCTTGCCTCGCTGCTGCGCCCCGCGCCCGACTCGGCGGTGGCCGAGACGCTGCGCCGGGGAAAGTCCCCCTGGGGCGAGGCAATCCACCTGCTGTGGTCAGTGTGGATCTTCCTGACGCCCTTGCTTGGCCATGGCTTCACCCTGCGCTGGCTGCTGTTGACGCTGGCCAGCTATCCGGTGCTCCTGCTGCTGTACGCCAAGGTGATGGTGGCGCCGCGCCATCACGCCCCGCGCTATGCCCTGGGCCTGATCGCGATGTCGCTGGTGCTGCTGCCCTGGTACCCGTCCGGGCTGACCTACTTCGTGTTCGGCTGCGTGCTGCTGCGGGTGAGCGGTCGCGGCGGCTGGTGGCAGTATCTGCTGCAGCTCACTGGTCTGAACCTCCTGTTCTGCAGCCTCGCCCTGCTGTTCCAGTACCCGTGGCAGAGCCTGGTCTGGATCCCCGCCGTGTCCTATATCGTCGGCCTGGTCGTGAACGTGGAGGCACTCAACCAGCAGAAGGATGCGGCACTGCAGCTTTCGCAGGACGAGGTGCGGCGGCTCGCAGCCACCGCCGAGCGCGAACGCATCGGCCGCGACCTGCACGACCTGCTCGGCCACACCCTGTCGCTGATCACGTTGAAGCTGGAACTGGCGCGCAAGCTGCACGACCGCGGTGATGCACGCGCGCGACAGGAGATCGGCGAGGCCGAGGCCATCGCCCGCGAGGCGCTGGCGCAGGTCCGAAGTGCGGTCACCGGTATCCGCGCCAGCGACCTGGCCGGCGAGCTGGCATCGGCGCGGCTGCTGCTGGAATGCCAGCAGGTCCACCTTCAGTACGTACCGCCACCGGCGATGCCGGTGGATGTCGAACGCGGGCTGGCGCTGGTGCTGCGCGAGGCCGCGACCAATATCGTGCGCCATGCACAGGCGACGCAGGCACGGGTGGAGTTCATGCTGGAGGGACGCATGCTGGCGATGCAGATCCGCGACGATGGTCGTGGCGACGTGCAGGCCGAGGGCAATGGGTTGTGCGGCATGCGCGAACGCGTGGCCGCCCTGGGTGGAAGCCTGCAGGTGCAGTCCGCAAAGGGCGAGGGCACGGTGTTGATCGTGCGCGTGCCACTGGCCGCTGCGACCACACCGCTGCCGCCAGGCGTGCCGCCGTCGCTGGTGCAGGACGGTGCCGCATGATCCGCATCCTGCTGGCCGAAGACCAGGCGATGGTACGCGGCGCACTGTCGGCGCTGCTGGGCCTGGAAGCGGATATCGAAGTGCTGGGCAGCGCCGCCGACGGCGAAACCGCGTGGCGCATGCTGCAGCAGCTGCAGCCGGACATCCTGGTGACCGACATCGAGATGCCGGGCCTGTCCGGGTTGGAGCTTGCACAGCGCATCGCGCGTCACGAGCTGCCGATCAAGGTGGTGATCGTGACCACCTTCGCCCGCGCAGGTTTCCTGCGCCGCGCGCTGGAAGCCGGCGTGCTGGGCTACCTGCTGAAGGACGCACCGGCTGAGAACCTGGCCGAGGCACTGCGCAAGGTCAAGCAGGGCATCCGTGCGATCGACCCGCAGCTGGCACTGGATGCGTGGTCGCAGGCCGACCCGCTGACCGACCGCGAGCGCCGCGTGCTGCGGCTGGCGGGCGAGGGCCGTACCGCCAGCGAGATCGCCGAGCAGTTGGGGCTGTCGCACGGCACGGTGCGCAACTATCTGTCCGAGTGCATCGGCAAGCTGGGCGTAGCCAATCGCATTGAGGCGTACCGGCTGGCGCGGCAGAAAGGGTGGCTGTAGGGGCGGCCTGCCTTTCCTGGTGATGTCGTTTCCGCGACCGCGGGTGGGTGTCACTTTCTTTGCTCGTGCACCACGCTGCAGGAGCAGCGTGGAACGGCGTAGCCGGCCCGTAGGGTGGCGCACATGGATGTGGGCCATCAAGAAAGTAACCAAAGAAACGCTCCGCCGGCCGCGAGCCGGCGTGCGTCGCACGCCGGTGCCCTGCGCTCCTCGGTCCGTCGAGGGACGGCGCGGGAACTCGCTGCGCTCAAACACCGGCGCCTCTTCGCCCTCGCCGGACCTGCGGTGCTCGGCTCGCTCAAGGCGGACTGGAAGGTCAAGATCAACGGCAACAGCATCCACGCATGGCGTGGATCTACTGGGTGCAGCTGTCGCTCTTGATGTTGGGTCCGCCTTGAGCGAGCCGAGCATCGCAGGGGAATCAGGGGCGAAGAGGCGCCGGTGTTTGAGCGTAGCGAGTTCGGCGCCGTCCCCTGATTCACCGAGAAGCACAGGGCACCGGTGCGCAGCACCGGCTCGCGCTCTGGCGGCGCGTTTCTTTTGGTTACTTTTCTTTTCGCGCGAAAAGAAAAGTGACACCCCCCCGCGGTCGCGGAAACAATCCGCCGGGAACGCCCGGCGAATCCTTTCAATCCTTCCCGCGCGCCATCGCCTGGAACACCCCGTCCCGCCGCACCCACAGGTGGAACAACGCCGCACCCACATGCATCAGCACCGTGGCGAACAACACATAGGCCAGCAGGCTGTGCGCATTGCGCAGCGCGGCATACAGCGCCGGGGTGTGCGGAACGATCGATGGCAGGTGGAATCCACCCCACAGCACGATCGGGTATCCGCCGGCCGACAGCATCGCCCAGCCGATCAACGGCATCGCCAGCATCAGCGCGTACAGCACCCAGTGCGAGGCCTTGGCCGCTACCCCCTGCCAGACCGGCAGGTCGGCAGGCAGCGCCGGTGGGCGATGGCGCAGCCGGTTGTACAGGCGCAGCAGCGCCAGCAACAGGATCGCGATGCCCAGCGGGCGGTGCAGGTCGATCAGCGCGGGACGCAGGTGCAGCGAGGCGACCATGGTCACGCCGATGAACAGCATGGCGACGATCATCAGCGCCATGGACCAGTGCAGCACCCGCGCCAGCAGGTTGAAGTGGCCGTTGCCGGTGCTCATCGTGCGGCCTCCTTCGGTTGTTCGACATTGCCGGCGGCGCGCTCGCGTTCACGGCGGTTGAAGGACTGCGAGTACACCGCCGAGCGGGCCGCCAGGATCGGATCATTACTGCCGCGCACCCCACTGGGCAGGATCAGCGGATCGAAGTTGATCTGGCCGCAGGCGCCTTCTTCCTGCGACTGCATGCGGTCCAGGCTGAGTACGCCCGCCACTACCTGGTCACGCGACTCGGGCCACGGTACCGACGGATCATCGATGGCATCGCCGGGCTCGGCGGTGGTCACGACCAGGTTCCAGCGTACCGGGCCGCGGGCCAGGCGCTGCTGCAGTTCCTGGCTGAGGAAATCGACGCTGGCCTGCTTGCGCGCTTCCGCATCCATCTCCACCACCGGCGCCAGCGGCTGCCAGTGCCAGCGCACCGCACGCTTCTGGCCCTGCGCATTGGTGAACCAGAAACTGTTGACGCTGTTGAAAGTGGTGTCGGCCCAGCTGCTGGTCCATGGCGCTGTCTTCGCCCACTGCTGGAACGCCTGCGCACTGGGGTATTTCGCCAGCACTGCCGCCATCTTCTGCGGGTCCGGCTTGCCGGTGGCCGGGTCGGGAATCGAGGCGCGCGTCTGCTCGTAGAACGCCTCGGCCGTGGGTACCGCGAAGAACGGGAAGCTGTTCATCGCCATGCGCCATTCCTGGCCATCATCGCTGACCATCTGCACCGCCAGGCTGCGCACGCGTGCGGTGTTGTCGGCGCCGTAGGGGTCGCCGCCACCGATCGACAGGCGGCCCATTACCGGCACACGCGTCTGCGAGAACACCCGGGCACTGGACAGGGTAGGGGCCTGCGCGCTGGGTTCGAACCAGCCGCTTACGCAGACGCCCTTGCTGTGTGCACGGCGGAAGCCCGGATGGGCCGGGCCGGTGGCCTCGATGGTGTCGGTGAAGCGCTGCGCGGTGAGGCGGTCGCCCATCCAGCCGGCCAGCCAGGCGAAGGCCAGCGCCACGGTACCCAGGATGAGCGCGATCAGCGCGATCCAGAGCAGGGGGGAATGCTTGCGCGGTGCGCCAGGCGTCTGGCCGGCACGGGTGTAGCCGAAGAGCGACATGGTCGGAGTCCTGCCTTCACGGAGCGTGTGGGTGGTCGACCCACACATCCTCGCAGAACCCGGCCGAGGCCGAAATTCAATTTTTCGTCAGATTTGCCGGGGACAGCGTGCCGACCAAGGTCGGCACCCACCCGATCAGCTGTAACGCGCCTTCAGCATCGCCCAGGCCGAGCGCAGCGCCAGCGCTTCGCCACCGGCCGGACGGCCCGGGCGTTCGCCGTCGTTCCAGGCGTACACGTCCAGGTGCGCCCAGCGCTGGCTGTCTTCCAGGAAGCGCTCCAGGTACAGCGCGGCGGTCACCGAGCCGGCCATGCGCGAACCGGCATTGGCCAGGTCGGCAATGCCGCTGCTCAGATAGCGCAGGTAGGGGCGCCACAGCGGCATGCGCCAGACCGGGTCACGGGTTGCGTCGCCGGCCTGCAGCCACTGCTGCGCCACCGTGTCGTCGTTGCTGAAGAGCGCCGGCAGATCCGGACCCAGCGCGATGCGTGCGGCACCGGTGAGCGTGGCGAAATCCAGCACCAGGTCCGGCTTCTGCTCACCGGCGAAGGTCAGCGCGTCGCACAGGATCACGCGGCCTTCGGCATCGGTGTTGTCGATCTCCACGCTCAACCCCTTGCGGGTGGCGATCACTTCGCCGGGGCGGAACGCATCCGGACCGATCGCATTTTCCACCGCCGGCACCAGCAGCGTCAGCCGCACCGGCAGTCCGCGCGCCATCACCAGGCCGGCCAGGGCCAGCGCGTGCGCGGCGCCGCCCATGTCCTTCTTCATGTTGCGCATGCCGTCGGCCGGCTTGATGTCCAGGCCGCCGGTATCGAAGCACACGCCCTTGCCGACCAGCACCAGTGCCGGGTCGGTTTCCTTGCCCCAGCGCAGCACCACCAGGCGCGGCGCGCGGTGCGACGCGCGGCCCACGGCGTGGATGGCCGGGAAGTTCTGCTTCAGCAGTTCATCGCCGGTGATCGCCTCGACCTGCGCACCATGTGCATCGGCCAGTGCACGCGCGGCGTCTTCCAGCTGCTGCGGCCCCATGTCTTCGGTCGGGGTGTTGACCCAGTCGCGCACGCGCAGGCTGGCGGCGATCAGGTCGGCCACTTCGCCGGACGGTGCGGCCACCAGCTGCGCCGGGGCGCGGTTGCGCTTGCGGTAACGGTCGAAGCGGTAGCTGCCCAAGCCCCAGCCCAGCTGCAGCAGCGCCTGTTCGGCGGCAGGCAGTTCATTGGCCAGCTGCCAGACACTGCCTTCCGGCAGGGCGTGCGGCGCATGCGCATAGCTGTAGGCATCGGCGCGATCACCGACACCGATCACCGCGCCGGCCAGGCCCTCACTGCCGGGCAGCAAGGCCACGCTGTGCGCACCGGCAGTGAAACCCTGCGAGGCCAGCCAGGCCTGGGTCGCGGCCGGTTGGCCGTCCTTCCAAGCGGCGAACTGCTCGCGGTCCAGCACGTACAGCGGCAGCGCCGCGGTGGTGTCGGCGGTGAAACCAGTGATCTCGCTCATGCGTCAGGTACTCCGGGATGCGGCGGCGTCGAGGTTGGCGTCCAACCAGTCGGCCAGGCCGGTGAGGGTGTCGAACTGCAGGTCCGGCTGCAGTTTCGGATGGGTCCAGGTGGCTGCTTCGCGGTTGATCCAGCACCCGCGGAGGCCGGCGGCGATCGCCCCGGCCACGTCCATTTCGGCGTGGTCGCCGACATGCAGTACCTGTGCCGGCGCCACACCCAGGCGGGTGCAGGCGGCGTGGAAGATGCTTGCCTCCGGCTTGGCCGCGCCGTGTTCGCGCGCGCCCAGCTGGAAGGCGAAATGATGGGCCAGGCCGATCCGCTCCAGATCGGCGTTGCCGTTGCTCAGTGCTGCCACCGGCACCCGCGCGGCAATCCTCGCCAGCGCATCGATCGCATCGGGATAGCACTCGACCTGATTGCGCGCGGCGTAGAACGCTTCGTACGCCGGCTCCAGCAGATCGAGGCTGGCGCCACTGGCGTGCAGCGCTTCGTGCAGGGTCAGCCGACGCAGCGCGCTCAGGTCGTGGTGGAGGTGCGGATGGGCGTGGTACAGGCGCTCGCGCAGTTCGCGCATCGCCGCCACCGGATACATCGCGGCGGTGGCGGGGCTGTGTTCACGCATCCACTCGTGCAGGACCAGGTCGATGCGGGCGCCAATCGGAGCGAACGGCCACAGCGTGTCGTCAAGGTCGAGAGTGATGGCTTGGACGGGGAAATTCACCCCTCCATTCTACGCCTGCCCGCGCGGGCTTTCATTCCAGCAGCCGTGCCCAGCCCTGCATGCCTTCCAGCCGTGCCAGCACCAGCTTGATGCAGACCAGCAGCGGCACCGCCAGCAGCAGGCCGATCATGCCCCAGGCCCAGCCGAACACCATCAGCGCCAGGATCAGCACCAGCGGCGACAGCTTCATGCGCCGGCCCAGCACGATCGGGGTCACCATCTGCCCTTCCAGAGTGTGCAGGGCCAGGTACGCGGCCGCCGGCAGCAGCGCCTGCAGCGGGTCGCGGAATTCCACGAAGCCCATCAGCAGCATCAGTGCCACGCCGATCAGCGGACCGACGTACGGGGCAAAGTTCAGCAGCGCGGCCACCGTGCCCCACAGCAGCGCCTCCTGCAGGCTGATGCCGAGCAGCATCAGCACGCCGGCGAACACCAGCCCGACCAGGGTGTTGATCACGCTGATGGTCAGCACATAGCGCGAGACTTCGCGCTCGATCGACCGCAGGATGTCGGCGGTGAAGCGCTGCTGCTGGCGGTTCGGGAACAGCGCGATCGCCGCGCGCTGCAGGCTCTGCCCGTAGATCATGAAGAACAGGGTCAGCAGCACCACGGCCAGCACCGAGGCGGCAAGCCGTGGCGCGCGGGTCAGCATGCGGTACGGGTCGTCGAGCTGGGTGCGGATCACCTGCACCTTATGGTTGCTGTCGCCGCCGGCGACGCGCGCGAAGTTCTCCGCCGCCTGGTTGGCCTGCTGCACCGGCTTGGTCAGGTCCTGCACCTGGCGGGCGACCTTGCGCAGCTGCTGCGGGGCTTCCTGCGCCCATTCCATCGCCGGGCCGATCAATTGCACCGCCAACGAACCGGTCACGCCCAGGCCGGCGCCGAGGACCAGCAGCGCGCCCAGCGCGCGCGGAATCCACAGTTTCTGCAGCAGGCGCAGGATCGGGTTGCCGACCAGTGCGAAGAACATCGCCAGCAGCACCGGCAGGATGATGTCCTGCGCCGCCCACAGCGTGTAGCCCACCGCCAGGGTCGCCAGCACCACCAGCGACATCGGCCCGCGTGGGCGAGACGGAGGCGGCAGCGGTGCCTCCGGGTCCTGTGGATCGGCTGGTGACGGGGACAGGGAGGACTCGCTCATCGACGCATCAGCCGGAAAGGGGAGCGCATTATCCGCCGGCCGCCATCGGCGCGGCGGATTCCATGGATCAACGTTCGGACAGTTCGGTGGCCGCCTCGGCCGGGCGCGGTTCGCGCAGGTCCGGTTCCGGCTCGGGCACAGCTCGCGCCGCCGCTGCGGGCCGCGCTTCAGCGGCGGAGGCCGCTGCGTGTGCCTGTTCGCTGGCATCGCCGGCTTCTTCGGCCGCATCGTCGGCGGTGGCCGCCGCCTGCGCCGCCATCGCCGTGGCGAACGCTGCCTGCGCACTGGCGAACAGGTTCGAGACCGAACCCACCATCTGCAGCCAGCGCGCACCGTTGACCTTGCCCGGCATTTCCAGCTTGCCGGCAATGAAGCCACCGGCCAGGCCCACTACCACGATGCGTAGTGGCGACCAGCCCTGGCGCCAGACCTGGCTGAGCGTGGACCAGTGGTCCTGGGTCTCGACCAGGCGTACGGTCACCACCTGTTCGCAGCGCTTCACCCGCCGCTGCAGCGCACCGAACTTCATGGCTTGCCCTCTGGCAGCTGCACATCGGCATCGGGGTCGTCTTCGCTGGGCTCGTCGAACAGGCCCAGGCGGGACAGCTGGCGCCGGGTGGCGTGCATGCCGGTGTGGTGGAAGAAGTAGGACACCCGCCAGATCGCATAACCGGTGACGGCCAGGCTCAGCAGCGAGGTGATCAGCAGGGCCTGCAGCCAGCTCAGGCCCCAGCTCTGCAGCAGGGCGATGAGGGTGGCGGCCATCAGCAGCCAGGCCGACGCTCCGAATACGATCGCTACGCCGGCCCAGGCCAGCGCGCGGCCGAAGGCACTGCGTGCCAGCGCGAAGTCGGCCGAGGCCAACCGGCGCAGCGAACGCAGCGAGTGCTTGGCCGAGTCGGCAGCGGCACGACCGGCCGCGCCGACCTGGCGGATGCTCTCATCCAGCGGCGGGGTAGCCGCCGGATCAGGGGCTTGCGCGTTGTCTTCGCTCACGCCGCGGCTTACTTGTCGCTGCTGCCGCGGGCCAGCTTGGCGATGATCCAGCCGGCAGCGAAGGCCACGCCGAACGAGGCCAGCGGACGTTCGCGGATCAGCTCGGCGGCGCTGTCGATCAGGTCCTTGCCCTTGTCCATCAGCGCATCGACCTGCTCCTTGGCGGCGGCACCACCAAACTCGGCAGCGGCCAGGCCGGACAGCGCGCTGTCGGACAGTTCAGCCTTGACGTTGGCCTTGCCGATCCGCAGTTCGTCGGTGGCCGCACCGGTGGCGCCCTTGATCGCACCGCCGGCGGCGCTGGCGGCCTGCTTCAGGTGGGAACCGGCTTCACCCAGGTGTTCCTTCAGGTTCTCGGTATTGGTGGGGCTCATCGAATCACTCCTGTTGCGATGGGGGAACGGGCGTCGGCGGTGCCGACCTGGACTGACAGCAATAGCATTGCCGGGGTATAGGGGGTGTTACGGCAGGGCGATCAGCGCATCACGAGCTGGCCCTGCTGCTGGCCATTGTTGCGCAGCACGCGCACCACCAGGGTCGGCGGGCGCTGCTGGAAATTGGCACGCCAGCTGGCCAGGTCGGCGAATTCGCCCACGGTGGCGTCGGTGATGATGTCGCCCTGCTGCAGGCCGTTGCTGGCGGCGCGGCTGCCGCGCTTGACCTCGCTGACCAGCACGCCGCCGACGCCAGACTGCCGCAGTGACTCGGGCAGGTCGACGAAGGTCGCACCGGTCAGGCGCGGGTCCAGGCTCTCACCGGTGACCGCGCGCGCCTGTTCCTTCAGCGTCGCCTTGATCTGCAGTGGCTTGCCTTCACGGCGTACGTCCAGCGTCATCGCGCTGCCGACGGCCGCCAGGCCTTCCACGTTGTGCAGGGCCTCGGCGCTGTCCACGCGCTGGCCGTTGGCCGACACCACCACGTCGCCCGGCTTCAGCCCGGCTGCGGCAGCGGCCGAACCGGCCAGCACGCGGGTGATCAGCGCACCGCGGGTTTCGCCCAGGCCCAGGCCCTGCGCGATCTGCGCGGTCAGGTTCTGGCTTTCCACGCCCAGCGTGCCGCGCACCACAACGCCGTGCTTGACCAGCTGGTCGACCACGCTGCGCGCCAGGTTGGAAGGAATCGCCAGGCCCAGGCCGATGTTGCCGGCCATGCTGCCCTGCGGGTTGAAGCTGGCGGTATTGATGCCGACCAGCTGGCCCTGCAGGTCGACCAGCGCGCCACCGGAGTTGCCCGGATTGATCGACGCATCGGTCTGGATGAAGTTCTGGTAGCCCAGCCCGCGGATGCCGCTGCGGCCCACCGCCGAGACGATGCCGGACGTGACCGTCTGGCTGAAGCCGAACGGGTTGCCGATGGCCACCACGAAGTCGCCTACGCGCAGCTGGTCGCTGTTGCCGAGCTTGATGTCGGTCAGGTTCTGCGCCGGAATGCGGATCAGCGCGATGTCGGTATCGCGGTCCGAACCGAGGAACTCGGCCTTGACCGTGCGCCCGTCCGCCAGTGTCACCTGGACGTCATCGGCGTTGTCGATGACATGGTGGTTGGTCAGCACCAGCCCCTCCTTGGCGTCGATGATCACGCCCGAGCCCAGCGATTCGTTGATGCGTTCCTGTGGGATATCCGGGAACAGGCGGCGGAAGAACGGGTCGTTGAAGAAGGGATTGCGTACGCGAATCACCTGCTTGGTGTTGACGCTGACCACCGCCGGCATCGCCTTCTCCAGCATCGGTGCCAGCGACGGTACCGCCTGTCCGGCCACCGAGGCCGGCAACGCTGCAGTGGTCGGCAGGACCGCCGGCAGCGGCGCGGCGTCGGCACGGTTGTCCATGTGGGCGTTGATGCCGGTGGCAACGAAGCCACCGAAGGCGGCGGCGATTGCGAGCGTGAGCAGGGTAGGAAGCGGTCGCATGGGAGTCGGTTCGCTGGCGTGGGTGGGGGCGGTACGGCCCTACGGTAGAACAAGCTGAATGAGTGTGTCGCGATCTGGATAAATGCGCCATGAAAACGGGTGCCTCGAAGGGGCGAGCGCGGGGGCCAGAACGCGCTTGTGGCGACACCCGGGCAGGTGATGGGTGCGCCATTCAAGGCCAACGCGCGCCGCACTGGCGCAGGCGGATACGTGCGCAGTTCCGCGCAGGCGGGTGCCGCAATGCGCCACGACGGATGCCGGACGCTGCCTCCGTGCACGTGCGCGCGGCGACGGCCAGACAATGCTGGGTTTGCGTAGCGCAGCACTGAAAAAAAGGGGTTTGCTGCGAACCGCAGGTGGCAACAGGGGCTGCTGCGTACACCATCGGCGTCGCAACAGATGCGATTGCCGGCACATGCCCCGTTCCACGATCGTCAATGTCGGTATAGCATCGCCCCGTTTTGATACTTAAGGCCCGCAGGAGGGCAACATGAGCAACGGTAATGGTGTGTCGGTCGTGACCGACGCTGTCGAGAACGTGAAAGAAGCCGCCACCAACGTCGGCGAGACCATCGCCCACGCCGCCGAAGACGCAGTGAAGTCGGTCAAGAAGACCGTCAAGCGCGCCAGCAAGGCTGCCGGTACCCGCGTTGCCAAGGCCAAGAAGGCCGTGGCCAAGGTCGAGAAGACCGTTGCCAAGAAGGCCGAGAAGGCTGCCAAGTCGGTCGGCAAGACGGTTGCCAACGCCAGGAAGAAGCTGGAAGCGGCCAAGAAGAACGCCAAGGCCGAAGCTGCTGCCCTGAAGAAGGAAGTGGCAAAGAAGAAGGCGGCTGCGGGCAAGGCCGTGACCAAGAAGGCCGCCGCTGCCAAGAAGACCACCAAGGCCACCACCAAGGCTGCCGGCAAGAAGGTCGCCACCGTGAAGAAGGCCGCCACCAAGAAGGCTGCTGTCGCGAAGAAGACCGTTGCCAAGAAGACTGCGGCCGCCAAGAAGGTGGTTGGCAAGAAGGTCGCCACCGCCAAGAAGGCTGTGGCCAAGAAGACCGTCGCCGCCAAGAAGGCCGTGGCTGCGAAGAAGGTTGTCGGCAAGAAGGTTGCCGCCACCAGGAAGGTCGCCACCAAGAAGACTGCCGCCGCCAAGAAGGTTGTCGGCAAGAAGGCTGCTGTCGCCAAGAAGGCCGTTGCCAGGAAGACCACTGCTGCCAAGAAGACTGTCGGCAAGAAGGTCGCTGCGACCAAGAAGGTCGTCGCCAAGAAGGCTGCACCGCTGAAGAAGGTCGCCGCCAAGAAGGCTCCGGCCAAGAAGGCTGTTGCCAGGAAGGCCCCGGCCAAGGCCGTGCGCAAGGTCGCCAAGCGCAAGTAATCGCGCCGTGACCGAAGGCCCTGCCGCCCACCGGGTGGTGGGGCCTTTCGCGTTTTCGGGGCGCGGTCTGGGGCAAGATGCAGATTCTTCCCGCCGGAGCCCCAGCATGCGCGGTATCGATTTCAGTTCCTGGCAGGGTGTGCTGTCCACGTTGGCCGGCCTGGTCCTGATCACCCTGCTGGGCGTAGGCATCCGCCTGCTTGTGATGCAGACCCTGCAGCAGCGTCGCGAGCGCGAGAACCGGCAGATCAACGAGCGGCTGCGCACACTGATGGCGGCCTACAAGACCCTGGGCGGTTCATTCACTGGTGAACTGGGCGTGGATCCCAGCCATCGCCGCGATCTGCGCCAGCGCGAAGCGGCCGAAGGCATCGCCGAACCGCGTTCGGATCGAACGCGCCGCATCCGCGATGCGGTCGAGGCCGCGCTCTCGGACATCCTGTTGCTGGGCACCGACGAACAGGTGCGGCTGGCCGCCCGCGCTGCCAACGATCTTGCACAGGGGCGACCGGTGCATACCCACGAACTGGTGGTCTCGCTGCGCGACTTCGTGCGCGAAGCGCTGGATCTGGCGCCGATTCCTCCCGACCTGCGGATTCCGCCGCAGGGGCCGACCCGCCCCGCTGCCAGCGGTGGCGGCAAGGGGCGCAACGATGGCGATGCCAAGGGCGGCCGTGCGGGTGGTGGCGGAGGTGGGGGCGGCGGAATGGGCGCTGGCATGGGCGGCATGGGCCTCGGTGCCGGCGCCGCACTGGGCGCCGGCCATGCCACTGCCAGCGATGAAACGGACGCGCGCTGAGCACGTCCGCCGGGTTCAGCGGGTCAGCTCGTAGATCGGCACGAAGCCGCCGTAGATCATCCGCGCACCGTCAAACGGCATCGGATTCTTCGTTGGATCAAACCGCGGGTCTTCCATCATCTTCTTCATGCCGGCGTCGCGGGTCGGTTTGTCGGGCCATTCGATCCAGGAAAACACCACCGTCTCGTCCGGCGTGGCTTTCACCGCGCCGAAGAAATCGGTGGTCTTGCCGTGCGGCACGTCATCGCCCCAGCACTCGACCACGCGCAGTGCCCCGTACTCGATGAAGACCGGATCTCCTGTGCGTGCATGGGCGAGGAACTTCTCCTTGTTGGCGGTGGGCACCGCCAGGACGAAACCATCGATGTAGCTCATTGCCAGCCTCCGGATGGACCGTGCCACATGCACGGCCTTCAAGTACACGACGAACCAGGGGATCGGGGATCGACAGCGCTGGATCGTGAAGAAACCTGAAAATGCACGCGCGCCGCGCGCGTATGCCAGATACAGCCTGAATCAAGCCAGAAAATTCAGCAATGCGAAGACTGCTGTTTTCAGGGAGCGTTGTGGCGAATAACGGAGAATTTACATTCCCGATGCGATGGCGCCCTGGCGCTGCTGCACACCATAAGAAAGTGAAGGTGTACCCCCATGAAGAATTCGCTGATTGCTCTGGCCCTGGCCGCTGCCCTGCCGTTCACCGCCTCGGCTGCTGAAAACCTGTCCTACAACTACGCCGAAGCCAACTACGCCAAGACCGACAACGACGCGTTCAAGTCCGACGGTTGGGGCGTGAAGGGTTCGTACGGCTTCCTGCCGAACTTCCACGCTTTCGGTGAGTACAGCCGTCAGGAATTCGACCACACCAACGTCAAGCTGGACCAGTGGAAGATCGGTGCAGGCTACAACGTTGAAATCGCTCCGAGCACCGACTTCGTTGCCCGCGTTGCCTACCAGAAGCTCGACCCGAAGCACGGCCTGGACTTCAACGGCTACAGCGCTGAAGCCGGTATCCGCACCGCCTTCGGTGCCCACGCCGAGGTCTATGGCATGGTCGGCTACGAAGATTTCTCGAAGAAGCACGGCGTCAACCCGGAAGGCCAGTGGTACGGCCGCCTGGGTGGTCAGGTCAAGCTGAACCAGAACTGGGGCCTGAACGGCGAACTGAAGATGAACCGCGACGGCGACAAGGAATACACCGTCGGCCCGCGCTTCAGCTGGTAATTGCTGTTCCGGCGCGCCTGCGCGCTGGAGAAGTCTCGACAGGCCCGGCTCTTGCCGGGCCTGTTGCGTTTGTGGCGGCGCGAAACAAAATGCCGTCTGACTGGTGGTGCACGCGGGCCGAGCATTGCAAGGAATTGGATTCCGCCGCTGCGGGCACCGGCCTACGGTGGATGTTCCATGTTGCCTGGACAGGCCGCGATGCCACCGACACTCCCGCCCCTGCGGCCTGATCGGCCACGACGCCTGGCGCTGCTGGATCCGCACCCGGTACTGCGGTTGGGCGTGGAAGTTCTGCTCCGCCAACACAGTGGTGTGCAGGTGCGCGTGAGCCTGTCCAACGAGGCGCGCCTGCTGCAGTTGCTGGAGCGCAGCCCGAGGTGTGTCGACCTGCTGCTGATCGATGCGCTGCCGATGGGCGACCTGGGCGATGGGTTGGCCCTGCTGCGCGTGCTGTCACAGCGTTGGCCGGCGCTGCCGGTGCTGGTGCTCTCGGCGCACTGCAACGCCAGTACGGTGACCACCGCGATGCGAGCCGGCGCGCGCGGCTTCCTGTCCAAGTCGATGCCACCGGAGACGTTGCTGCGCGCCATTGACGTGGTCGCCCGTGGCGGCCGCTTCGTGCCACCGGAACTGCGTGAGGAGCTGAAGCTGCCACGCACACGCCGGGTATCTGCACCGGTGCTGACGCCGCTGAGCCAGCGCGAGCGTGAAGTGCTCGGGTTGGTGCTGAAGGGCGTCAGCACCAGTGAAATGGCCCTGCGCTCAGGGCGCTCGGCCAGCACCATCAGCTCGCAGAAAACGTCGGCCTACCGCAAGCTCGGCATCCGCGGGGATGGTGACCTGTTCCGCTTCCGCCACCTGCTCGAATGTGGCTGAGCGGCCTTACTCGCCCTGGTACTGCTTCTCTTCCACCAGCGCCGAACCGGCCACGCGGTTGATCTCGTTCTTCACCTGCACGCGCTCGCCATTGGTGCCATAGACACCGCGTGCCAGCTGGATGAACGCATCGTCGAACACCTGGGCCGCTTCCTTGTCGCGCAGCTGGTCCTGGATGTCCCACATGCGCTCGTTGATCGCCTTCAGCTGCTGCTTCAGCGCGTCCAATGCCGGCTGCGCCTGCAGCTGCTGCTGCAGCAAGGGCAACAGGCCATCCAGTTCGGTGCGCACGTTGGCCAGCTTGGCAGCATCATCGATGCGCTCGGCCTTGATCTCGAGAATGGTGATCTTGTCGATCAGCTCGCCGATCGATACCGGGGTCAGGATGGCGTCCACGTGGTTGGTTCCTGGAAACAAGGCGCCATGATACCGCGCGGCTGGCGCGTAGCCTCCATCGACGGGATTTACGCCGAATTTGCGCCGCAGGCCGGGCAGCACCCTCGATCCGTTACGGCGGCGCACCCGACACTGCCGTCCCGGCGGCGCGACCGCCTTCGACGAGGAACACAGTGCAGTGAACAGCAAGGGGATGATGGCGGCGCTGGTGGCCGCCCTGGCAGGGCTGCTCGGGATCGGCAGCGCGCAGGCACAGGTGCAGGCCAGTGGCAGTGCTGCATTGACCAGCGACTACGTGTGGCGTGGCAGCTCGCAGAGCGATGGCGACCCGGCGGTGCAGGCCGGCGCGAAGGTCTCGATCCCGTCGGGATGGTACGCCAGCGTGTGGGGTTCGAACGTTTCGTTCAAACCGGACAATGGCGCGCGCAGCGAGTTCGACCTGGTGGCGGGCTGGTCCGGCGCACTGGCACCGGACTGGAGCCTGGATGCCAACCTGACCCGCTACGTGTACCCGGGCACCGGCCGCACGCTCGACTGGACCGAACTCAACGCCACGTTGACCTGGAAGCAGCGTGCCTGGCTGCAGGTCGCCCATTCCAGCGATGCACTGGCCGGTGGCCATCGCGGCACCTATGCCCAGCTGGGTGTGCGTGTGCCGTTGCACGAACGCCTCCGCCTGGAAGCAGCGGTGGGCCAGTACTGGCTGGCCACCGCGCAGGGCCCGGACTACCTGCATGGGCAGCTCAGTGCCATCGCCTCGCTTACCCCGGCATGGGAACTGCGCGCCACCGTGCATGACACGGACAACGCAGCCAAGCGCCTGTTCCCCGGCAACGCCGGTGGGCGATGGGAGCTGGCGCTGCAGGGCAGCTTCTAGTCGGCCAGCGACGCCTGGCGCGCACGCAGCGCGCCGGGCAGCCACAGCAGCAGGGCCAGCACGGCCACGGCGGCACCGGCCACGCAGACGCCGGTCCAGCCGAAGCGCTGGTAGACCTGTGCAGACAGCAGCGAGCCCAGCGAGCCGCCGATGAAATAGCCGGTCATGTAGCCGGCATTGAGGCGGTTGCGTGCTGCCGGTTGCAGCGCGTAGATCAGGTTCTGGTTGCTGACGTGCAACAGCTGCGCGGCCAGATCCAGCACCACCACGCCCAGCAGCAATGCCAGCAGCGAGTGTGCGGACAGCCCCAGCGGCAGCCACGACAGCAGCAACAGCGCCAGTGCAATGGCGGTGGCACGCCCGGTCTGGCCACGGTCGGACATGCGACCAGCCAGACCCGCCGCCAGCGTGCCGGCCGCACCGACCAGCCCGAACAGGCCGATGGTGGCGTCGCTGTAGGCGTACGGCGGTTGTGCCAGCAGGAATGCGAGCGGGGTCCAGAAGATCGCGAACATGGCGAAGCTGCAGGCGCCCAGCAGCGTGCGCTGGCGCAGCACCGGTTCCTGCACGAACAGCACGCCGATCGAGCGCAGCAATGCGAAATAGCCAAGGCCGGCGCTGTGGTGGAATCGCGGCAGGCCGCGCTGCAATGCCATTGCTGTCAGCACCAGGGTGGCAGCGGCGATCGCATACACCAGGCGCCAGTCGCCCAGGCTGGAAAGCAGGCCGGCCACGGTACGCGCCAGCAGGATGCCCAGCAGCAGGCCACTCATCAATGTTCCGACCACGCGGCCGCGGTGTTCCGGCGCGGCCAGCGTGGCGGCGAACGGCACCAGTACCTGGGCCACCACCGAAAACAGGCCGGTGATCGCAGTGCCCACCAGCAACCAGGTCAGCGACGGTGCGCAGGCACTGATCACCAGTCCGCCCGCCGACAGCAGGCTCATCACCACGATCAGGCGGCGGCGTTCGAACAGGTCACCCAGCGGCACCAGCAGGATCAAGCCGGCGGCATAGCTCAGCTGCGCGGCGGTAACCACCATGCCGACCTGGCCGAACGGCACGCCGAAGGCGTCGGCGATGGTGTGCAGCAGCGGTTGCGCATAGTAGTTGCTGGCCACGGCCACGCCGGTGGCGACCGACATCAGCAGCACCTGCCAGCGGTGCAGAGGGGGAAGGGACGGGCTCACGCGATGTTCCAGGAAGCGGGGGCACAGTGTCCGCCTGCTGCGAGCATGATGGAAATGAATCATCATCATCCATGCCATCTGAAAACAAGATAGTTGTATGAACCTCAAGCAGCTCGAGTTCGCCGTGGCGCTGTCCGAAGAGGGCAATTTCACCCGTGCCGCCGAGCGCTGCCACGTGGTGCAGTCCGCGCTCAGCCACCAGATCGCCCACCTGGAACAGGAACTGGGTGCCACGCTGTTCGAGCGCCTGCCGCGCCAGGTGCGGGCCACCGCCGCCGGCGAGGCGTTGCTGGTGCACGCACGCCAGGTGCTGGCCAGCCTGCGCCACCTGCGCGCCGACGTGGCCGCCGTCAGTGGCGAAGTGCGTGGGTTGCTGGCCATCGGGCAGATTTCCTCGCTGACCGGAATCGACGTTGTGGCGATGCTGGCGGCGTTCCAGCGCGTGCACCCGCAGGTGGAGTTCCAGTTGCGCGTGGACAAGAGCGAGGACCTGATCGCGCAGGTACAGTCGCGCGCGCTGGATGTGGCACTGGTCGGCCTGGCGCCTTCGGCAGCGCTGGACGGTGTCTGCCATCAGGTGCTGCAGGAGGAGGATCTGGTAGCGGTACTGGCGCCATCGCACCGGCTGGCCGGGCGCAAGCGGCTGCCATTGGCCGCACTGCAGGATGAAGCATTGGTCGACTTCCCGCACGGCACCGGCGCACGCCGGCAGACCGATGATGCTTTTGCCGCAGCCGGACTGCCGCACGCGGTCCGTTTCGAGGTCAACCTGATGGAACTGGTCGAGCGCTTCGTCCGCCATGGGTTGGCGGTCGGCATCGTGCCGGCATTGATCGCCGATGGGTTCCAGGGCGTGGTGCAGATTCCGCTGCAGCCGACCCCGACCCGGCGCGTGCACCTGGTCTGGCAGCGCCTGCCGACACCAGCGGCGCGGGCGTTCGTCGACGCCGTGCTCAGCCGCGCAGGCGCAGGCTCAGGCCCTTGAGGAAGTTGCGCAGCATCTGGTCCAGGCAACGCCGGTAGTTGGCGTGCCCGGGTTGACGGAACAGCGCGCCCACTTCCGACTTGGAGACATTGAAACCTGCGCTGGCAAAGATCTCCATCAGGTCCACGTCGCGCAGCTGGAACGCCACGCGCAGCTTCTTCAGCACCAGGTTGTTGTCGATGCGGGTTTCCACTGCGCGCTGCGGCTGGCTCTCGTCGCGGCCACGCAGGTGCACGATCAGGCCGTCGAGGAAGTGCGCCAGCGCGCTGTCGTTCATCGCCTCGAAACCGGCTTCGTCCTCGCGGCGCAGCCAGGCCTTCACCTGCCCGGTATCCACGGCAAAGGCCGGGTCGGCCATCTGGCACAGGGCGACCACGTGCTGGTCACCCAGGTCCAGGGAATAGCGCACGCTGCGCAGGACATCATTGTTGATCATGGCCCATTGTACCGGCCCCTGGCGTGTCACCGGACTGTCATCGAACTGCAGCATCGTGAGCACTCGTTCGCTGGGACCCTTGCATGCGCCGGTATCTGTTTTCCGCACTACTGCTCGCCGGCAGCTTCGCTGCCTTTGCCCAGGACCGCTTCGTACCCGTCGAGCGGCGCCTCAGTGCATCCCAACTGGCCGAGGTCGGGCTCAGTCCAGCGCAGTTGCAGGCGTTGAACCGGGTACTGCGCGAGGCAGAGAGCACGGCCGCCGCGTCGACGGCAGCGGTGGCCCCGGTCGCTGCGCCGCTGCCTGCCAATGTGCCGGCACCGCCAGCAATGCATCTGGGCCTGGATGACGAACCGGTCAGTGCCCGTGTGGTCGGAGAGGTCGCAGGCTGGCAGCCCGGCACGCTGTTCACCCTTGATAACGGCCAGCAATGGCAGGTGATGAAGGGACAGATGAAGCTGCGCAAGGTGTTGCAGTCGCCGCAGATCGCCGTTGTTCCAGGAATTGCCGGGCGCTGGTTCCTGCAGGTCGACGAAGACCTGCCCAAGGCCAGAGTGTTTCGCGTGCGTTGAGCCGGGTGGACGACTGGACGGCGGGCACCTCAGGACGGGCCGGGAATGCCAGAATGGGCGTCCGGTTTTTCCCCCTGGAGTTGCCTGATGACCCGCACTGTCCTGATTACCGGCGCCACGTCCGGCTTCGGCGCCGCCGCCGTCCACCGCTTCGCCCAGGCCGGCTGGAAAGTGATCGCCACGGGCCGCCGCAGCGAACGCCTGCAGCCGCTGGTCGAGCGCTACGGCAAGGACGTGGTGCACGCCGCCGCCTTCGACATCCGCGATGCGGTGGCGATGGAGGCGGCCCTGCTGGCGCTGCCGCCGGCCTTTGGCGAGATCGACCTGCTGGTCAACAACGCCGGCCTGGCGCAGGGCACCGCGCCGGCACAGAGCGCCACGCTGTCGGACTGGACCACGATGATCGACACCAACATCACCGCGCTGGTGACCCTGACCCATCGCCTGCTGCCGCAGCTGGTGGAGCGCAAGGGCGCGATCATCAACATCTCGTCGGTGGCCGGCGTCTACCCGTACCCGGGGGGCAACGCCTACGGTGGCACCAAGGCCTTCGTCAGCCAGTTCTCGCTGGGCCTGCGTTCGGACCTGCACGGCACCGGCGTGCGCGTGACCACGATCGAGCCGGGCATGGCCGAAACCGAATTCACCGTGGTACGTACCCATGGCGATCAGAACGCCTCGGACAAGCTGTACAGCGGCGCCAACCCGATGACCGCCGAAGACATCGCCGAGCAGATCTTCTGGGTGGCCAGCCTGCCGCCGCACCTGAACATCAACCGGCTGGAGCTGATGCCGGTCAGCCAGTCGTTCGCCGGATTCCAGGTCGCCCGCGAGGGCTGACCGGAGTCGTAATCGCTTTTTGTAGAGTCGAGCCATGCTCGACTCTACAGAAACAAGAAAGCCGGGCACTGCCCGGCTTTTTCATTCACATCGGCAGGCTTACTGCGCCTTGATCGCCATCGCCTGCAGGCCGGTGCCATCCAGCTTCTGCTTGGCTTCGGACAACTCGCCGGCACTGCCGTACGGGCCCATGCGCACGCGGTACACGGTCTTGCCGTTGATCTGCGCCGACTCCACGCGTGCCGCCAGGCCCATCATGGCGAGCTTGGCCTTGGTGGCTTCGGCGTCACCGGAAGCACCGAAGGCTCCTGCCTGCAGGATGTAGCGGGCGTTGTCGGCGGCCGCCGGTGCAGCAGCGGATGCCGGCGGTGCCGACGCGGCGGGCGCGCTTTCCGCGCGCGGCGCTGGAGTGGCGGCCGCCGTGCTGGCCGACGGGGTTGCCGCGGTCGGGCGCTCGTTCAGCGGTGCCGGCAGCGGACGGTTGGTCGCGGTTACCGGCGCAGTGCTTGCGACGCTGGCCGTTGCGGTCGGTGCCGGCGTGGCCGTACTGGCCGGCGGTACCGGCTTGCCCTCCAGCGCGGCCTGCGCGCGCGACGCTTCGGCCTTGGCCCGGCGCTGATCCTCGGCGCGCGCGCTGGCGGCCAGTTCGGCGTCGGACATTTCCACTTCCTTGCCCGGCAGCAGGGTGTAGAAGTCGTACTGCGTCGCGGCGGGCTTCTCCGGTTCGGCCGGCTTCGGCGTGGCCGGCTGCGCGGCCGGCTGGCTGCCGACATCGCTGTCGGCATCAGCGACCGGGGCCGGCTGCGCGTTCGGGTTCGGCTGCGGACCGGCACGCAGGAAGCCATCGCCTTCGCCCTTGAACAGGTTCGGCGCCGCCAGGAACACCACGGCGGCGATCGCCACACCGGCCACCAGCCACACCCATCCGGGGGTGCCCTGGCTGCTGCTGTTGCGTCGTGCCTGGGTTTTGCCGCGTCGTGCTGCCATGTGTACTGCGTCTCCTGATGCTTACATTTTTTCCGGGGCACTCACGCCCAGGAGTTCGAGGCCGTTGGCCAGCACCTGGCGCGCCGCGCAGGCCAGGGTCAGCTTGGCGTTGCGATCGGTGGCGTCGTCCACCAGCACCGGCGTCCCGTGATACCACGTGTGGAAGGCATGCGCCAATTCACGCAGGTACTGCGCCACCAGGTGCGGCTCCAGCGCCACGCCGGCCGCTTCCACCACTTCCGGATACCGCGAGATCTCGTTCATCAGCCCCAGCGAGGCATCGTCGGCCAGGCGGCCCAGATTGGCCAGGCCATTGCCCTGCTCGTACACAAGACCCTTTTCCTGGGCCTGGCGCAGCAGGCTGCAGACGCGGGCGTGCGCGTACTGCACGTAGAACACCGGATTGTCGTTGCTCTGCTGGCGGGCCAGGTCGATGTCGAAGGTCAGCTGCGAATCGGGCTTGCGCGCGATCAGGAACCAGCGGGTCGCATCGCGGCCGGCCTCCTCGATCAGGTCGCGCAGGGTGAAATAACTGCCGGCACGCTTGGACAGCTTCACTTCCTCGCCGCCGCGCATGACGGTGACCATCTGGTGCAGCACGTATTCCGGCCAGCCCTGCGGGATGCCCACTTCCAGCGCCTGCAGGCCGGCGCGTACGCGCGCCAGCGAGCCGTGGTGATCGGCACCCAGTTCGGTGATCGCGCGCTCGTAGCCGCGCTGCCACTTGGACAGGTGGTAGGCCACGTCCGGTACGAAGTAGGTGAAGGTGCCGTCGGACTTGCGCATCACGCGGTCCTTGTCGTCACCGAAATCGGTGCTGCGCAACCACAGCGCGCCGCCTTCCTCGTAGGTGTGCCCGGAGGCCTGCAGCTTGGCCACGGCCTCGGCGACCTTGCCATCGGTGTACAGCGAGCTTTCCAGGAAGTAGATGTCGAAGTCGACGCCGAAGGCGGCCAGGTCCAGGTTCTGCTCGTTGCGCAGGTAGGCCACGGCGAAGCGACGGATCGACTGCATGTCGTCCGGGTCCTTGGCGCCGACCACCAGCGTGCCTTCCAGGTCAACGCTGGCGCCGGCCATGTAGGCGCGGGCAACATCGGCGATGTATTCGCCGCGGTAGCCGCCTTCCGGCCAGCCTTCCTGGTCCGGCGCAATGCCCTTCACGCGGGCCTGCACCGACAGCGCCAGGTTCTCGATCTGCACGCCGGCGTCGTTGTAGTAGAACTCGCGCTTGGCGTTCCAGCCGTTGGCATCGAGCACGCGGGCCACGCAGTCGCCGATCGCCGCCGCGCGGCCATGGCCGACATGCAGCGGGCCGGTCGGGTTGGCCGACACGTACTCCACGCCCACCGTGCGGCCGTTGCCGGACAGGTTGCGGCCGTAGTCGTGGGCTTCCTTGATGACCGACGCGGCTTCGCGCTGGTACGCAGCCGGAGCCAGGTGGAAGTTGATGAAGCCGGGGCCGGCGATCTCGACCTTGCTGACGTCCTCGCTGCGCGGCAGCGCCTCGACCAGCGCCTGAGCCAGTGCGCGCGGATTGCTGCGCGCGGCCTTGGCCAGCAGCATCGCGGCGTTGGTGGCGAAGTCGCCATGGTCACGGGTCTTCGGGCGCTCGACCACGAAGTCCGGCGGCAGGGAGTCGGCGGGCAGGGTGCCATTGGCGCGCAAGGCTTCGATGCCTTGGCTGATCAGGGCGCGGAGGAGATTTTTCACGAGGCCTGCTGTGAGAATGAGCGGCGGAATCGCCCATTTTAGCGCAGATACCCGCGCCCACGCTGACCAGAACATGCCTGCGGGGGTACCTGCCCGGCCCTGGTCAGGCCCGCTCAGCCGAACAGGCGTGGCTGGGGCGGGGACAGCAGGCCCCGTTCAGCAAACGAAACGGGGCGGCCTTCGCCGACCACGAAGTGGTCCAGCAGGCGTACGTCCACCAGTGCCAACGCCTGCTGCAGTTCATCGGTGATCCGGGTATCGGCGCCGGAGGGTTCCGGGTCGCCGGAGGGGTGGTTGTGGCTGAGGATCACCGCTGCCGCATTGTGCAGCAGGGCTCGCCGCACCACCTCGCGGGGGTAGACCGGGGCGGCATTGATGGTGCCCTGGAACAGTTCCTCGCAGGCGATCAGCCGGTGGCGGTTGTCCAGGAACAGCGCCATGAAGATCTCGCGGGCCTGGCCGCGCAGGCGGTGCTGCAGGTAGCGGCCGACCGCTGCCGGGTTGTTGCCGACCGCCTCGCCCTGCTGAAGCTCGGCGGCCAGGTAGCGATGGGCCAGTTCCAGGCCGGCGGCCAGTGCACAGCTTCGTGCCGGCCCCAGCCCCGGCAACCGGGCCAGCTCGCGGGCCGGGCGGTCCAGCAGCACGCGCAGCGGGCCATGCGCCTGCAGCAGGTCGCGGGCGGTCTGCACCGCGTCGCGTCCACCGAAGCCGGAGCCGAGAAACAGCGCCAGCAGCTCTGCGTCGGACAACGTGGCGGGGCCGCGGGCGATCAGCTTCTCGCGGGGACGTTCCTGCTCGGGCCAGTCATGGATGGGCATGCCTGCATCATCGCCAGCGCGGGTGATGCGTCCCATCAGGGCAGGGCGCACGCCCGGGTAGGCTGTTGCCTCAGTCGCGTCGCGACTGCAGATAGGCGAACAGCTCCTGGTTGTTCTGCAGCCCCAGCTTGCGCTTGGCTTCGGCCTTCTGCCGGCTGATCGTTTTCGGGCTGCGGCCGCAGTGGACGGCGATGGCGTTCACTTTCAGCCCGGCGGCCAACAGGTCCAGCACTTCCTGTTCGCGGGCCGACAGCGCCGCCGGCTCACGCGCGAACATCAGGTCGCGCGCCTGCAGGTGGTCGCGCAGCTGCTGCGAGACGAACACCTGCCCAGCCATGGCCGCGTTCAGGGCCTGCGGCAACTCGCCGAAATCGGCGCACTTGTCGACCAGGCCACTGACACCTTCACGCAGCAGGCCATCGAGCAGGCCGGGGTGACGGGCGCCGGTAAGCACCACCACGGGCATGCCCGGGTGGCGTTCGCGCAGCTCAGCGATCAGTTCCGGGCCATCCGGGCCGGTGCCCGGCATGGAGAGGTCGGTCAGCACCGCGTCGCAGCCGTGGTGCTCGACCAGCTGCAGCAGCTGGGCGCCGTCACGCGCGCTGCCGACGACCTCCATCAGATGGGTCTGCAGCACGATGCGGATGCCGTGCAGGACGACGGGATGGTCGTCGGCGATGATGATGCGCGGGTGCACGCGGAATCCTCGAAAAGCGAAGCGGCACACCTGCGGTGGCCACTGATGATTCTGCAAACGTGGCCGGCCAACAGGTATAGGAAAGTTCCGAATCGCAGTGTCTTGAACCCCGGAAGCGTTGTGGCGCAAGTCCCATCTGCTGATAGCCGCCCGCTATGTGTGCCGTGTACCGGGACATTGCCGACCATCGGGTAAGCTAATGCCCTCGTTTGCACAGGAATTCCAGGTGGCTGACTCCCCCAACGCTTCCCCCGCGCCGGCCCGCGCGCTGGAAGGCCAGAAACTGCTGTTGTGCGTCGGAGGCGGGATCGCGGCCTACAAGGCCCTGGAGCTGGTGCGGCGCCTGCGCGATGCCGGTGCCCAGGTGCAGGTGGCGATGACCGCCGGTGCCCAGCAGTTCGTCACTCCGCTCAGCTTCCAGGCCCTGTCCGGGCAGCCGACCCGCACCACGCTGTGGGACAGCGCCGCCGAGCAGGCCATGGGCCACATCGAGCTGGCCCGCTGGGCCGACCGCATCGTGGTCGCGCCGGGTACCGCCGATCTGCTGGCGCGGCTGGCCCAGGGCCATGCCGATGACCTGGTCAGCACCCTGTGCCTGGCCAGCACCGCACCGCTGACGATCTGCCCGGCAATGAACCACCGGATGTGGCTGCATCCGGCTACCCAGGCCAACATCGCCCTGCTGCGCCAGCGCGGTGCGCAGGTGATCGGCCCGGTCGATGGCCCGCTGGCCGAAGGTGAATCCGGTCCCGGCCGGCTGGCTGAACCGGGCGACATCGTGGCCGCGCTGGTGGCCAATGGCGGTACCGCTGCGACGGTTGCCGCGCCGGAAACCCGTGCCCTGCAGGGCTTGCGCCTGCTGATCAGTGCCGGCCCGACCTACGAAGACATCGATCCGGTGCGCTACGTCGGCAACCGCAGCAGCGGCAAGATGGGCTTTGCCCTGGCCGCTGCCGCCGCCGCGCTGGGTGCGCACGTGGTGCTGGTCAGCGGCCCGGTCCAGCTGCCGACGCCACCGGGCGTGCAGCGCATCGACGTGCGCTCGGCCGCGCAGATGCGCGATGCCGTACTGAAGTCGCTGCCCGCCGACATCTATATCGGTGCCGCCGCAGTGTCCGACTACACCCCGCGCCAGGTCGCCGCGCAGAAGCTGAAGAAGACCGCCGACAGCCAGTCGCTGGTGATCGAGCTGGTGCGCACGCCGGACATCCTGGCCGAAGTCGCCGCGCAGACGCAGTCGCTGAAGCTGGTGGTCGGCTTTGCCGCCGAGACCCACGACGTGGAGAAATATGCACGCGGCAAGCTGATCGACAAGCGCCTGGACCTGGTGATCGCCAACCAGGTCGGCATCAGTGGCGGTGGTTTCGAGAGCGACAACAATGCCGCCACGGCCTTCTGGCAGGACGGTGAACAGGTATTCCCGGCCACGTCCAAGCGCGAACTGGCCGAACAACTGCTGGCGCTGATCGCGCGGAGACTCCAGGCATGACCCAGGCATCCCTTTCCCGGCCGCTGCAGGTCAAGCTGCTCGATCCGCGCTTTGGCGACAGCTGGCCGCTGCCGGCCTACGCCACCGAAGCCAGCGCCGGCATGGACCTGCGCGCGGCGCTGGATACCGCACTGACCCTGCAGCCGGGCGACACCGCGCTGGTGCCCAGCGGCCTGGCCATCCACATTGCCGACCCGAACCTGTGCGCGGTGATCCTGCCGCGTTCGGGGCTGGGCCATCGGCACGGCATCGTGCTGGGCAATGGCACCGGCCTGATCGATGCCGACTACCAGGGGCCGCTGCTGATCAGCGTCTGGAACCGTGGCCGCGAGGCCTTCACCATCGAGCCCGGCGATCGCATCGCGCAGCTGGTGGTGGTTCCGATTGCCCGCGTCAGCCTGCAGGTGGTGGATACTTTCACCGACAGCGTGCGGGGCACGGGTGGATTCGGCCATACCGGGGTGCGTTGACAGGGGACATCGATGAGCGGCATCGGGGAAGGACAGCGGGGACGGTCGTTGGGTCGCAGTGCACCACTACTGGGGGTGCTGCTGATCCTGCTGGCCGGCTGGTTCGGATGGAGCGCGGTGCAGCAATGGCGGCAGGAGGCCAACGGCCAGGCGCTGGAAGAAGCGCGCGACCAGGCCGTGCAGGGCCTGCAGCAGGCCGCTGCAGGCCAGTTGCAGCAGCTGCAGCAGCAGTTGAAGAACGATCGCGTGCAGCAGGCGCTGCAGGCCGGCGATGCCGCTGCAGCGGCGCTGGCCGTGCGCGAGAGCTGGACCGGGGTTGAGCAGGTCGAGGTGCTGACGGCCGATCTGGCCAACGCCTATGCCGATCCGGCCACCTTCGGGTATGCACGCCTGGCCCTGCTGGAAGCGGCGGTGGCTGAGGGCAAACCCAGCCTGCGCGTCGTCCGCGATGGTGGCAGCAATCGCCTGGGCCTGGCTGCGCCAGTGCAGCTGGGCAGCCTGGGGCCGGCCGTGATCTATGTCCGCCAACCGCTGCTGCGGCTGACCTCGCCGCTGGACCAGGTGCGTGCGCCGTCCGCAGGCTTCCTTGGCCTGCGCCAGGGTGGCTTCGATCTGGTCACCCAGGGCGACGCGGGCCTGTCCGAAAGCGCCGAAGCGCTGGCGCGCCCGGTTGCAGGCACGCCGCTGCGACTGGTCGCGTCGGTACCGAATGTCGACGCCGGTCCGCTGGGCCTGGGCGCGCTGGCCAGCGCCATTGTGGCGTTGCTGCTGGCGTTCATTGCCGTGTTGCTGGTGGTGGGACGTGACCGACTGCCGAAGTCGCTGCCCTTGCCACGCCGCGCCGCAGCGTCCGAGGCCGACCATGGCCCGACCCTGAGCGAGAGCCTGCAGCAGGCGCCGCCACCCGTGGCCGCTATGACCGGCAGTGGCGATGCCGCGCCACCGCCGCCACCGCCGGTGCCGGCCGAGGAGCTGGCCGCCGGCATCTTCCGCGCTTATGACATCCGCGGCGTGGTGGGCAGTGAACTGACACCGAAGACCGCGGCGCAGATCGGCCAGGCCATCGGCACCGTGGCACTGGAGCAGGGCCTGCGCGAGGTGGTGATCGGTCGCGATGGCCGCCTGTCCGGTCCCGAGCTGACGGCCGGGCTGGCCGAGGGCCTGCGCCGTGCCGGCTGCGCGGTGATCGACATCGGCCTGGCGCCGACACCGCTGGTGTACTACGCCGCCTTCCATCTGCGTACCGGCACCTGCGTGGCAGTCACCGGCAGCCACAATCCGCCCGAGTACAACGGCTTCAAGGTGGTCATTGGCGGCGAGACGCTGTCCGGCGATGCCATCACCGATCTCTACCAGCGCATCGTCGAGGGCCGCCTGGTGCAGGCCGCCGAGCCCGGTGACTACCAGCAGCGCGATGTCAGTGCCGACTACATCCAGCGCATCGCCGATGACGTGCAGCTGGACCGCCCACTGAAGGTCGTGGCCGATGCCGGCAATGGCGTGGCCGGCGCACTGGCGCCGCAGCTGCTGGAAGCGATCGGCGCCGACGTCATTCCGCTGTACTGCGATGTCGACGGCACCTTCCCCAACCATCATCCCGACCCGAGCGAACCGGCCAACCTGGAAGACCTGGTGCAGACGGTCAAGCGCTTTGGCGCCGATCTCGGCGTGGCCTTCGATGGCGACGGCGACCGGCTGGGCGTGGTGACCGGCGAAGGCCGGATCATCTACGCCGATCGCCTGCTGATGCTGTTCGCTGCCGATGTGTTGATGCGCAATCCGGGCGCGATGGTGATCTACGACGTGAAGTGCACCGGCAAGCTGTCCGACCATGTGCTGCGCAACGGTGGCAGCCCGCTGATGTGGAAGACCGGGCATTCGCTGATGAAGGCGAAGATGCGCGAGACCGATGCCGAGCTGGCCGGCGAGATGAGCGGCCACTTCTTCTTCAAGGAACGCTGGTTCGGTTTCGACGACGGTCTGTACGCCGCTGCGCGATTGCTGGAGATCCTGGCCCAGCGCGAGGAAACCCCGGACGAGGTGCTGGGCGAACTGCCGGAAATGGTCGCCACGCCGGAGCTGAAGGTACCGGTGGCCGACGGGACGCCGCATGCCCTGGTGGCGATGCTGGTGGCGGCGGCGCAGTCGCCGGACAACCCGTATGTGGGTGGCCGCCTGTCGACCATCGATGGGCTGCGCGTGGACTTCGCCGATGGCTGGGGCCTGGTGCGTGCCTCCAATACCACGCCGGTGCTGGTGCTGCGGTTCGAAGGCAACGACGAGGCCGCACTGGAACGCATCCAGGCCCTGTTCCGCAGCCAGCTGCAACCAGTGCTGGGCGACACCCCGCTGGGGTTCTGACCCCTTTGGAAGCTGCAGCAGAATGGGTAGTGCCGGCCGCTGGCCGGCAAGCCCATGAACCTCACACACCCTGCAGTTGGCG
>NZ_JBAWUK010000030.1:40994-55994 GCF_037079935.1 Stenotrophomonas maltophilia group sp. Smal12
CTGCCGGCTTTTATTTTTGGGCCTGTTTGTCCGGCTGGTGGTATAGGATGTTTTTTGGGAGATCTTTAGGGGGCCCGCGCGGGTGTGGGGGGGGGTGCGGGATTTGGTGGCCCCCGCCGGGCGCGTAAATTACGTTGTCGGGCCGTGGTTTACGGGCGGGGCCCCCCCCCCCCCCCCCACTACCCCTTGAACCGCAACCCCACGCCCGGCTCGGTGAACAGGTAGCGCGAATCCAGCGCCGAATCGCCCAGCTTGTGCCGCAGCTTGCCGACCAGGATGCGCAGGTAGTGGGTGTCGTGCTGGTGGGTCGGCCCCCAGATCTCCTGCAGGATCTGCGGCTGGGTCACCACCCGCCCGGCATTGCGCAGCAGCAGCGACAGCAGCGCGTATTCCTTGCGGGTCAACGCCACCGGTTCACCCTGCAGGGCGACTTCGCGACGCACCAGGTCCACGTGCAGGTGGCCATCGTCGAACACCGGCGGCGTGCCATCGGTCGGCACGCTGCGCGTGCGCAGCAGCGCCCGCACGCGCGCCATCAGCTCCTGCGTGCCGAACGGCTTGGTCACATAGTCGTTGGCGCCGGTATCCAGTGCGCGCACCTTCTCGGCTTCGCCGGCGCGCACGGTCAGCATGATCACCGGCACCTGGCTCCACTGGCGCAGCTGTTCCAGGACCTCATGGCCTTCCATGTCCGGCAGGCCAATGTCCAGGATCACCAGGTCCATGTCTTCGCTGGCGGCCAGCTGCAGGCCTTCCTGGCCGGTGGCGGCCTGCCGCACCTGGTAGCCCTGCGCGCGCAGGCTGATGTCCAGGAACCGGCGGATCTGGGTTTCATCGTCGATCACCAGCACGCGTGCGGCCGGCACGCTGGCATCAATCGGGGTCGGGCTCATCGTGGGAGGCTGGCTTGAGCAGGGGCAGGGTGATGCGGATCAGGGTACCGCGACCGTCGCGTCCGGGCAGCGCCTGCACGCTGCCGCCATGTGCGCCGATCATGCCCTGGCAGATGGTCAGGCCCAGGCCGGTGCCGTGGCGGCCCCGGTCGCCACGCTCGACGCTGTAGAACATGTCGAAGATGCGCGCGCGCTCGTCATCGGGAATGCCGGGGCCGGCGTCGATCACGTCGATGCGCAGCTGGCCGTCCAGCTCGCGCGCCTGTACCTGCACGGCGGCGTCGGGCGGCGAGAACTTGGCCGCGTTCTCCATCACGTTGAACACGGCCTGTTCGACCAGCGCCGGGTGCACCCAGATCGGTGCCAGCGTGGCTGGAATGTCCAGCTCCAGCCGCACCTTTGGCTGGTAGCGCTGCAGGCGCCGTGCTGCCGAGCCGATCAGCTCGTCCACGCCGATCCAGTCGCGGTTGATCTTCAGCCCTTCGTGGCCGAGCCGGGTCATGTCCAGCAGGTTCTGGATGTAGCGGTCCAGCCGTTCGCCCTCGACCAGGATGGTGTCCAGCAGGGCGCGGCGATCAGCGGTATCCATCGCTGCACCGTAGCTGGCCAGGCTGTCGGCCGACCCGATCATCGCCGCCAGCGGCGAGCGCAGGTCGTGCGACACCGAGGAGAGCAGCGCCGAGCGCAGCCGCTCGGTCTCGTTGCTGACGTGTGCCTGCTCCAGTTCCGCCACCAGCCGGGTACGCAGCGCGGCCTGTGCGATGTCATCGACCATCGCTTCGGCCAGCTGCCGCTGTTCGGGCAGCAGGCGCGCCTGTGCGCCGGGCAGGTACAGGCCGGCCACGCCGATCGCACGGTCTTCTCCGTCCAGCAACGGCAGGAACCACCATTGCGCACCGGCCAGGGTATCGGTGAAGCGCCCACTGGGCTGGCCGTGGCGCAGTGCCCAGTCGGCGGCAGCCAGGTCGGTATCGCCAGGCTGGTTGCGGCCACCGGCGGCGGTATCGGTGCCGATCCGCAGCCACGCCGGCACGTCCAGGGCCTGCTCCAGCGCATGCCGGCCCGCCTGTGCCACCTCGCCGTTGCCGGCCGCGCTGGCCAGCTGACGGCCCAGCTGCTGGCGCGCACGCGCATGGCGGTTGGCCGCACGCAGCGCAATCACCTGCATGCGCAGGCGCGAGGCCAGGCGCCCGGCCACCAGTGCCGCGGCCAGGAACAGGAACACGGTGATCACGCCCTGGCGTGCACCGATGGCGAAGGTGAAGCGCGGCGCGATGAACAGGAAGTTGTAGGCCAGGAAGCACAGGATCGCGGCCATCACCGCCACGCTGGCGCGCGTGCGTGCAGCCACCAGCACCACCGCGACGATGAACACCATCGACAGGTCGGCCATGCCCACCCAGTGTTCGGCCAGCCACGCCACCGCACAGGCCAGCGCGGTAGCGATCAGGGCTTGTGCCGGTTCATGACTGATACCGCGCATTGGCGGCAGCAGGCTCTCGCGGCGCGAGCGTGCGCGTGCCTGCGGCGTGCTGATGATGGTGATCTCGTAATGCGCGCCACGCTGGATCAGCTGCTGGGTCAGGGTGCGGTTGAACATCCGTGCCAGTGGACGTTCGCGGGTCCGGCCCAGCACCAGGGTCGACACGCCGTTGTGTGCGGCATGGTCGAGCAGGGCATCGGCGATGCTCGATCCATGCAGCAGTTCGGCGTCGCCGCCCAGCCGCCTTGCCAGCGCAAAGGCCGCATCGATCTCGCGCCGGGTCGCCTCGTCCTGGCGCCGGCCCTGCACGGTCACTACCGTCCACGGCGCGTCACGGCGCTCTGCGATGCGCCGCGCCACGCGCACCAGGTATTCGCTCTGGCCGCCCCCGTCGATGGCCACCAGAACGCCGCGACGCAGGGGCAGATTGCCTTCGCCACGCGCGGCGCGGGTTTCGCGCAGGCTGCTGTCGACGCGGTCGGCGGCTTCCTGCATCGCCAGTTCGCGCAGCGCGGTCAGGTTGGCTGGTGAGAAGAACGCCTGCAGTGCCTGCGCGGCCTGTTCGGGCACATAGACCTTGCCCTGCTGCAGGCGAGCGATCAGTTCGCGCGGCGGCAGATCGACCAGCACGATGTCGTGCAGGCGGTCGAGCACGCCGTCGGGCACGGTCTCGCTGACGCGCACGCCGGTGATCCGCATCACCACGTCGTTGAGGCTTTCCAGATGCTGGATGTTGACCGTGGTCCAGACGTCGATGCCGGCGTCCAGCAGCTCCATCACATCCTGCCAGCGCCGCTCATGGCGGCTGCCGGGCGCATTGCGATGGGCCAGTTCATCCACCAGCACCAACGCCGGATGCCGTGCCAGCACGGCATCCAGGTCCATCTCCTGCAGGGCATGGCCGTGATAGGCCACGTCCTTCAGCGGCAGCTGCGGCAGGCCCTCCAGCAGGGCCTGGGTATCGGTGCGTCCATGGGTTTCCACCAGGCCCACCACCAGGTCGACGCCGCGGCGCAGCTGTTCCTGCGCGCGGGTCAGCATGGTGTAGGTCTTGCCCACGCCCGGCGCCGCGCCGAGGAACACGGTCAGCTTGCCGCCGGCTTCGCGTTGCAGGCCTTCAACCAGGGCATCGGCCTGGCGGGTACGTGCATCAGTCATGGGGGCCGCTGTCATGGCCACCATTGTGCGCGCAGCGGGTACAGCCCGGCATCACGGCGTCTTGGCTGCATGGTCCAGCGCGAAGTTCAGCGTCACCACGTTCACCCGTGGCTGGCCGAACAGGCCCCACTGGCGCCCTTCGGTATGGGCCTGCACCAGTGCCTGCACGCGCTCCACCGGCAGGCCACGGGCACGCGCTACGCGCGCCACCTGCAGCTGTGCGGCGGCCGGCGACAACTGCGGATCGAGACCGCCGCCGGACTGGGTTACCAGATCGGCCGGAACCTGCGCTGGCGCGACACCTTCCCGTGCAGCCACCGCAGCGGTGCTGGCAGCGACGCGCTCGGCCAGCGCGGGATTGCTGCGCGCCATGTTGGAACCGGCCGCGGCCATCGGGTCGTAGTTGGCCGCCGACGGACGCGCCTGGAAGTAGCCATCACCGGTGAACGGCTGCGCCAGCCACGCCGAGCCGCGCACCTGGCCGTTGCCGTCGCGCAGCAGGCTGCCCTCGGCCTGGGTCGGGTAGGCCAGGCCGGCGAAGCCGGTGGCGATGCCGGCGTAGACCGCGCCGGCCAGCAGCAGGGTAGCCAGGCCCAGGCCGATCGCCGGGCGCCAGCTTGCGCCATCCTGCAGGCTCGCCACGCGGGCCTCGGCTTTCTGTTCGCGGGGAAGGGAAGACGAAGTGGAAACAGTACGGTTCATGCGCCGAATACCAGGACAAGAAGGAGGTCGATCGCCTTGATCGCCGCGAACGGCAGCAGCACGCCGCCGAGGCCGTACACCAGCATGTTCCGGCGCAGGAGCGCCGTTGCGGTGGCCGGGCGGAAGCGCACGCCACGCAGAGCGAGCGGAATCAGGGCGGGAATCACCAGGGCGTTGAAGATCAGCGCTGCCAGCACCGCATTGCGCGGGCTCGACAGCTGCATCACGTTCAGTGCAGCCATGGCCGGAACCGCAGCGGCAAACAGCGCCGGCAGGATCGCGAAGTACTTGGAGACGTCGTTGGCCAGCGAGAAGGTGGTCAGCGCGCCACGGGTGATCAGCTGCTGCTTGCCCACCTCCACCACCGCCAGCAGCTTGGCCGGGTCCGAATCGAGGTCGACCATGTTGCCGGCCTCCTTCGCCGCCTGCGTGCCGGAGTTCATCGCCAGGCCGATGTCCGCCTGGGCCAGCGCGGGAGCGTCGTTGGTGCCATCGCCCACCATCGCCACCAGCCGGCCGCCGGCCTGCTCCTGGCGGATGCGCGCCAGTTTGTCCTCCGGGCGGGCCTCGGCGATGTAGTCATCGACGCCGGCTTCGGCAGCGATGGCAGCGGCGGTCAGCGGGTTGTCGCCGGTGATCATCACCGTGCGGATGCCCATCGCGCGCAGCTGCGCGAACTTCTCGCGCATGCCGTGCTTGACCACGTCCGACAGTTCGATCACGCCCAGCACGTGGCGACCCTCGGCCACCACCAGCGGGGTGGCGCCATTGCGCGCCACCTGCTCGACGCGACCGGCCAGTTCCGCCGGCACGTTGCCGCCCAGCGCCTGTACGTGGGCGCGGATCGCATCGGCGGCACCCTTGCGGATCTGCCGGCCATGTTCCAGGTCCACGCCGGACATGCGGGTCTGTGCACTGAACGCCAGGTACTCGGCATGGTCCGGCTCGGCGGTGGCGCAACCCTGCTCGCGCGCCAGGCGTACGATCGACTTGCCTTCCGGGGTCGGGTCGGCCAGCGAGGACAGCAGCGCCGCTTCACGCAGCTGGCTGGCGTCGATGCCGGCCAACGGATGGAAGTGGCTGGCCTGGCGGTCGCCGTAGGTGATGGTGCCGGTCTTGTCCAGCAGCAGCACGTCGACGTCGCCGGCCACTTCCACCGCCTTGCCCGACTTGGCCAGCACGTTGGCAGCCAGCGCACGGTTCATGCCGGCGATGCCGATGGCCGGCAGCAGCCCGCCGATGGTGGTCGGGATCAGGCATACCAGCAGCGCGATCAGCAGCAGCGGATCGACCTGCACGCCTACCGCCGCACCGATCGCCGGCAGCGTCGCCACCACCACCAGGAAGGTCAGCGTCATCGCTGCGAGCAACAGGGTCAGCGCGATCTCGTTCGGCGTCTTCTGACGGTTGGCACCTTCCACCAGCGCGATCATCCGGTCCAGGAAGCTGTGCCCCGGCTCGGCGGTCACCCGCACGATGATCTGGTCGGACAGTACTTTGGTGCCGCCGATCACGCCGGAACGGTCGGTACCGGCCTCGCGCAGCACCGGGGCGGATTCGCCGGTCACCGCCGCCTCGTTGATGGTGGCCAGGCCCTGCACGATCTCGCCATCGGCCGGCACCAGCTCACCGGCACTGACGATCACATGGTCGCCCGGGCGCAGCTCGGCGGCAGGTACCTGGGTTTCCGCAGCCCCCGGCTGCGGCGCGGCCAGACGGCGCGCCACCAGATCCTGGCGAGCGCGGCGCAGCGATGCGGCCTGGCCACGGCCACGCGCCTCGGCCACTGCTTCGGCGAAATTGCCGAACAACACGGTCACCAGCAGGATCGCGGTCACCGCCAGGCCGAAGCCCAGCGGCGCATTGCCGGTCAGTGTGACGATGGCGGCGACGATCGTGCCGGCCATCACCACCGCCATCACCGGGCTGCGCACCAGGTGCATCGGCGAGAGCTTGCGTACTGCTTCGACCAGCGCACGGCGCAGGCCGGCGCCATCAAGCAGCGCAGGGCGCGGGGCAAGGGAACTACGGGTGGAACTTGCGTGGGTACTCATCGGGGTGTCCTTAGTGCAGTCCCAGGCTGAGGTGGTCGGCGATCGGGCCGAGTACCAGCGCCGGCATGAACTGCAGCACGGTCAGGATGACGATCACCGAGACCAGGGTCAGGGCGAAGGTCGGGGTTTCGATCTGCAGGCTGCCGGCAGACTCCGGCGCCTGGCGCTTGGCGGCCAGCTGCGCGGCCACCACCAGCGGGATGATCAGCAGCGGGAAGCGGCCCAGCAGCAGCACCAGCGAGCAGCTCAGGTTCCACCACAGCGTGGCGTCGCCCAGCCCCTCGAAGCCCGAGCCGTTGTTGGCGTAGGCCGAGACGTACTCGTAGAACACCTGGCTGATGCCATGGAAGCCCGGGTTGGAGGTAGCGGCCAGCCCGGGCACGGCCAGGGTGATCGCGGTGAACACCAGCAGGGTGATCGGCTGCAGCAGCACCAGCAGGGCCAGCAGGCGTACCTGTGGCGTCTCCAGCTTGCGGCCGAACAGTTCCGGCGTACGTCCAGTCATCAACCCGGCCAGGAACACGCCCAGCAGCAGGTACACGATGAACTGCTGCAGGCCACAGCCGATGCCGCCCCAGATCGCGCTGACCAGCATGTTGACCATCGCGATGCCGCCACTCAGCGGCGCCAGCGAGTCATGCATGCCGTTGACCGACCCGTTGGAGACCTGGGTGGTCACCGCCGCCCACAGCGCCGTGCCGTCGGCGCCGAAGCGCACCTCCTTGCCTTCCATCAGCAGCGGCGTGGCGGCGCTGGCACTGTGCCCTTCGCTCCACACCATCGCGCCGGTGGACAGCAGCGACATGCCCAGCATGCAGCTGAACACCAGGGCGCCGAACCGGCGCCGGCCGGTGAATGCACCGATCATGAAGATCACCGCCATCGGCACCAGCAGGATGCCGACGATTTCCAGCGCGTTCGACAGCGGGGTCGGGTTTTCCAGCGGGAAGCTGCTGTTCGGGCCGTACCAGCCGCCACCGTTGGCGCCCAGCTGCTTGGCCGCGACCATCGCCGCCACCGGGCCCAGCGGCAGCTTCTGTCCGGCCATGCCGGCGCTGGCATCGATCGGCGTGGCCTGCGGGCCACCGGCCATCGTCGACGGCACGCCCTGGCTGGTCAGCAGCAGGGTCCACACCAGGCACAGCGGCAACAGGAAGCGCACGCACAGGCGCACCACGTCCACGTAGTAGTTGCCCACCGCCACCTGGCGGTCATCGCCGGTACTGGTGGCCGCCGCAGCCTGCGGCGCACGCGAGAACAACGCGCGCAGCGTGGCCACCGCCAGCGCCAGGCCCATCATCGGTGTCACCACCTGCAGGCCGGTGATGCCGGTCATCTGCGAGAGGTAGGACAGCTGCGCCTGGCCCGAATAGTGCTGCTGGTTGGTGTTGGTCAGGAACGAGATCATCGTGTGCAGCGCGGTGTCCCAGCGCATGTTCGGGATCTGGTCCGGGTTCAACGGCAACCAGGCCTGAGTCATGAACACCGCCTGGGTCAGTACGGCGACCACCGCGTTGCTCAGCACGAAGGCCAGCACGTAGCCGCGCCAGGACATCGCGCGCGAGGGATCGACGCCGAACACCTTGTACAGCGGCTTCTCGATCCAGTTGAACAGCACGTCGGCCATCATCGGCGTGCCGCGCATCACCCGCGCCAGGTACAGGCCCAGCGGCCACGCCAGCAACAGGCTGGCGGCAATAATCACAAGCATCTCGGTCATGGCAGGCTCCGCTCAGAACGACTCGGGCCGCAGCACGACATAAAGGAGATAGGCGGCGGCGACCAGCACCAGCACGCCACACAACAACGACAGCCAGGGGGACATTGCAATAGCGTCCTGGTGGAACCCCTCCACCTCAGGCCGTCATCGTCGTCCTGCCGCCCATAAACGCACTACGCGCCGGACCGTGCCGACGCGTAAAGAGTGCATAAATTCCGTGGGCCAAGCCGTAACCAGGCGCCGCCTACTGTAGAGCCGGGCCCATGCTGGGCTGCTCTTTCCCAAGGTCACGCGGAGCCGAGCATGGGCTCGACTCTACAAGCGAATCACGGTGCCTGGCTTGCTGGCGCCACGCCCTTCAGCTCGCGATAACGCTGCAGGGTGCTTTCAATTTCCGCCTTCAGCGCCTGCTGCTGCTGCAGGAACCCGGCCTGCAGGCGCTGCTGCGCCTGCAACTGCACGTGCCGCTGACGGATCGCCTCGGCCTGCTTGTCGGCGACCTTGCCACCGGCCAGTTCTCGGTCACCGGCGGCCGACAGCAGCGCCACCAGTGATTCGCGCAGGCTGGTGACGTTGTACTCGGCGGTCTTGAGGTTGTTGTCCAGCACTTCCTGGCGCTCGGCAAACACCCGGCGCAGGTCCTCCTCGCTGCCATAGGTGGACAGCATCGCCTGCTCGGTACGCTGGCGGGTCTGCTCGGCCATCAGGTCCAGCTGCTGCTGCTGCGCCTGGGTGCTGGCCGCGGCGCGCTCTTCGTCGGTCAACGCGCGCTGGACCTGCGCATTGCGCAGGCCGCTCTTCGCGTTGAACTCCTCGCGGGCGTGATTGACCGCATCGGCTGGCAGCGAATCGCTGCAGATCCGCTCCTTGCCCTCGTTCCAGCAGTACAGCTTCTTTTCCACTTTGCCGCCGTCGCGCGACTGCGCCGGCACGGTGGACGGCACGGCCAGCAGCAGGCCGGCAAAGAGAACGGCAGGAACTCGGGACATGACCTTTCCCCTGGGTCGGTCAGCGGATCGAACGGACGCCGTACTGGGCCCGGTAGGCTTCCAGCGGCTGGCGGTAACCCACAAGTTCCGGGTTGCCGGAGGCGAAATCAAGCAGATCGGCCAGCGACGCCACGGCGATCACCGGAATCCCGGCCTCTTCGGCCACCGACTGCGCCGCCGAGCGGCGGTCGGTTTCCGAGGCGATCTCCTGGCGGTCCAGGGCTACCACGATGCCGGCCGGGGTGCCGCCGGCAGCGCGGATGATGCCCAGCGCTTCGCGGATCGCGGTACCGGCGGTGATCACGTCGTCGACGATCAGCACGCGCTTGCCATTCATGTCAGCGCCGATCAGCTGGCCACCTTCGCCGTGGTCCTTGGCTTCCTTGCGGTTGAATGACAGCGGCAGGTCGCGGCCGCGCTGGGCCAGCTCGCAGGCCATCGCGGTGGCCAGCGGGATGCCCTTGTAGGCCGGGCCGAACACCACGTCGTACTTGATCCCGCTGGCATCGATGGCATCGGCATAGCAGGCGCCGAGCTGGGACAGCAGCGAACCGGAGTCGAAACGGCCGGCGTTGAAGAAATAGGGGCTCAGCCGGCCGGACTTGAGGGTGAACTGGCCGAAGCGCAGGGCGTCGGCGGTCAGGGCCAGCTGCAGGAAACGGTGGCGGTGGTCGCTCATCAAAACTCGATTCATCTTCATTTGGAGCACAAATCCTAATCCAGCTGGGCGTTTCGCGCTCGTCCGGCCCCGCGTGAAGCCTGTCGCGGCGTTGCCTGGCGGACTGCGCAGCCCCACGGGCAACCGGTATGCTTGCCCGGTTTCCCGCCGCAGGTCCCCGCATGCGCATCATCAGTTTCAACGCCAATGGCATCCGTTCCGCCGCGACCAAGGGCTTCCTGGACTGGTTCCGGGCCCAGGACGCCGACGTCCTGTGCATCCAGGAAACCAAGGCCCAGGAAGACCAGCTGACCGACCCGATGTTCCGTCCGGATGGCCATCACTGCTTCTACCGCGACGCCATCACCAAGAAGGGCTACAGCGGCGTGGCGATCTACAGCAGGCGCGAGCCGGACCAGGTCATCACCTCGCTGGGCTGGGCCCCGTTCGACGACGAAGGCCGCTACATCGAGGCGCGCTACGGCAATCTCAGCGTGGTCTCCTTCTATATTCCCTCCGGCAGCTCGGGTGACCTGCGCCAGGGCTTCAAGTTCGAAGTGATGGAATGGCTGCGCCCGATCCTGGAGGAGTGGGCGCGCAGCGGCCGCGACTACGTGCTGTGCGGCGACTGGAACATCGTGCGTTCGGCGCTGGACATCAAGAACTGGAAGTCCAACCAGAAGAATTCCGGCTGCCTGCCGGAGGAACGCGACTGGCTCAACGCCCTCTGCGCCGACCACGGCCAGGCCACCGATGTCGCCGCCGGCCGCGGTTGGGCCGATGCCTACCGCCTGCTCAATCCCACCGGCGAGGACTACACCTGGTGGAGCAACCGCGGCGCCGCCCGCGCCAACAACGTCGGTTGGCGCATCGACTACCAGTTCATCACGCCGGGCCTGCGCGACAAACTGCGTAGCTGTTCGATCTACCGCGACGAGCGCTTCTCCGACCACGCCCCGTTCACCGTGGACTACGACCTGTGACCGAGGCCGCCACACCGGTCAGCTACAAGGGCTGGGCAGGCATCAAGCGCGCCTTCGGTACCCCGTCGGCGCTGACCATGGCCATGCTTGGCTTCGGCAGTGGCCTGCCGTTCCTGCTGATCGCTTCGCAGACGCTGTCCACGCGCCTGCGCGACGTCGGCCTGGACCTGGGCAGCATCGGCCTGATCAGCCTGGCCAGCTTCTTCTACCTGCTCAAGTTCCTGTGGGCGCCGCTGCTGGACCGCTATGCATTTCCGCTGCTGGGCGCGCTCGGCCGCCGCCGTTCGTGGCTGCTGGTATCGCAGGTGCTGGTGCTGGTCGGCCTGGTCGCACTGGCCTTCGTGCGGCCGGAAGAGGGCGTCTGGCCACTGGTGATGTGGGTGCTGGTGGCGTCGTTCGCTGGCGCCACCCAGGACTCGGCGGTCGATGCCTACCGTATCGAGATCGCTCCGCAGACCGCGCAGGCCGCGCTGGCGGCCACCTATACGCTGGGCTACCGGATCGGCCTGATCCTGGCCGGTGCCGGCGCGCTGTACCTGGCGCAGTTCGAAGGCTGGATCGTCGCCTACCTGGCGATGGCCGCGCTGATGCTGCTGCCGATCGTCACTACCCTGCTGTGCGCCGAGCCGGAGCGCCCGGCCACGGCGGTGCAGCGTCGCATCGATATCGCCGAAGCCTTCGTCCAGCCCATTTCCAGCTTCTTCAGCCGTAATGGCGTGGCGTTGGCATTGGTGCTGCTGGCCTTCGTCGGCCTGTTCAAGTTCCCCGATCAGGTGATCGGCGTGATGGCCGGGCCGTTCTATCTCGATTCGGGGTTCGACAAGGCCGACATCGCCACCGTGTCCAAGCTGTTCGGTGTATGGATGGGGATCGGCGGTGCGTTCCTGGGGGGTATTGCGGTGGCCGCATTCGGCTTCCGGCGCATGCTGCTGGTGGCCGCACTGGGCGTGGCGATGTCCAACCTCGCCTTCCTGCTGATGGCGCACAACCCAGGCAAGCTGTGGGCGTTCTATGCCGCGCTCAGTGCCGACAACCTGTTCCAGGGGTTCGCCGGCACCGTGCTGGTGGCCTTCATGTCGTCGCTGACCGACCGCAACTTCACCGCCACGCAGTACGCATTGCTGGTATCGCTGGCCAACCTGCCGGGCAAGTTCATCGGCGGTGTCTCCGGATACATCGTTGAGGCGACGTCCTACAGCACGTTCTTCATCCTCAGCTCGGTCACTGTGGTGCCGACCCTGCTGCTGCTGGCCTGGCTGTGGCCGCGGATCGCCGACCGCGGGCCGCCACCGGTCGCCTGATTGCCTGCCCGCCCGGACTGCGGGATCATCGCCCCCGACGCGCCGAGGGGGCGGTGCCTTGCGAACGGGGAAGTGAGCATGGCCGACGTTGTGCTGCGGGACCTGGACCCGCTGCTGCTGGAACGTATCAGACGTGTCGCGGTCGCCCGCGGCTGGACCCATGAACAGACCTGCGCCGCCTTGTTGGAGCAGGGCCTGTTCAGCAGTGAACTGGAGGTCCGCTCCGGTTTCGGCGATCCCGAAGTGGACGCCCTCTCCGATGCGATCGCCGCCTTGCAGGCCTTGCCCGCAGGGCAGGGCTTCGATTAGCGGCTTTGTAGAGGTAGAGCCGAGCCCACGCTCGGCTGCCCGGTGAATCCACGCCCTGCGTGGATGGCGCCACCTCACGCCAGGTGGATTGCCCCCAGGATCCGCGGCCCCGTCGCCCCGGTCACGCTCGGCAGGTTGCCGGCCAGCCCGTCCATCGTCCGCTGCGCCAGCCAGGCAAAGCCCATCGCCTCCACGTACTCCGGGTCCAGCCCGTGCAGCGCGCTGGACTCCACCTGCACCTCCGGCAGCCGCGCCGCCAGCCGCTTCATCAGCTGCCGGTTGCGCACGCCGCCGCCACAGACCAGCAGGCGCCGGGTCTGCGGCTGCTGCGCCAGCAGCGCGTCGGTCACGGTCGTCGCGGTCAGCTCCAGCAGGGTGGCCTGCACATCGGCAGCGGCATATTCGCCTTCCCCCATGTGCGCCTCGGCCCAGGCCAGGTGGAACTGCTCGCGCCCGGTGCTCTTCGGCGGCGGCAGCGCGAACCACGGGTCCGAACGCCAGCCGGCCAGCAGGCCCTCGTCCACCGCGCCACTGGCGGCATACGCGCCATCGGCATCGAAGGTACGGCCGGTGTGGCGCTGGCACCAGGCATCCATCAGCGCGTTGGCCGGGCCGGTATCGAAGCCGCGCACCGCGCCTTCGCGCGGGATCAGGGTCAGGTTGGCGATACCGCCCAGGTTGAGCACGGCACGGTCCTCGTCGGCGGCGCCCAGCATGCCGAGGTGGAAGGCCGGCATCAGCGGCGCGCCATGTCCCCCGGCCGCCACGTCGCGGCGACGGAAGTCGGACACCGTGGTGATTCCGGTCAGCTCGGCGATGCGGTTGCCGTCGCCCAGCTGCACGGTGAACGCCGGATCGGCCAGCGGGCGGTGGCGCACGGTCTGGCCGTGCGAGCCGATCGCGCGCACCTGGCTGCGATCCACGCCGGCTTCGGCCAGCAGCTGGTTGGCAGCCTCGGCGAAGTTGATCGCAATCCGCGCGTCCAGTTCGCCCAGCTCCTCCAGCGAATCCAACGGGCCACCTTCGCCCAGCGCCACCAGCCGCGCGCGCAGCACCGGTTCCCAGCGGGCGGTCAGGCCGTGCACGAAGCGGCAGCCACCGCCCGCGGGAAACTGCACCAGCGCGGCATCGATGCCGTCGGCGCTGGTGCCCGACATCAGGCCAAGGTACAGGGGGGCGTCAGCGTCGGCAGGTGTGTTCATGGCAGGCATAAAAAAAGGACGCGGCAAGCTTGTGCTGCCGCGTCCTTCTTCGTCAACGAAGGGGCTCAGCCGCGCTTGCGGCCGGTTGCCTGCTTGTCCTTGGCGCTGGCCACCTCGGTGGCGGCCTCGTCGCGGCTGGTCGGTGCCGGGCTGGCATCGGCGTAGATCAGCTTCTCCATGCCCTGGATGCGGGCCATCGCCGGCGCGGTCTGTGCGCGGAAGGCGACCAGCTCGGCGCCCTTCAGCGGCTCCGGCGGCGGCATGGTCACGGTCAGCGGGTTGCGGTGCTCGCCGTTGACGCGGAATTCGTAGTGCAGGTGCGGGCCGGTGGCCAGGCCGGTCGAGCCGACGTAGCCGATCACCGTGCCCTGGGCCACGCGCTGGCCGGTCTTGATGTTCGCAAAGCGCGACATGTGGCCGTACAGGGTGGTGTGGCCGCGACCGTGGTCGAGGATCACCACATTGCCGTAGCCGCGCTGCACGCCGGCGAACTGCACGCGGGCGTCGCCGGCGGCCATGATCGGGGTGCCGGTGCGCGCGGCGTAGTCCACGCCCTTGTGCATGCGCATCTTGCCCAGCACCGGGTGCTTGCGTGCGCCGAAGGTCGAGCTCAGCCGCGCGAACGGGATCGGCATGCGGATGAAGCTCTTCTTCAACGAACGGCCGTTGATGTCGTAGTACTCGGACTTGCCGTTGCGGTCGAAGCGGAAGCCGGAATAGGTCTTGCCCCCGGTGGTGAAGGTCGCCGCCAGGATCTTGCTGGTGTCCACCTTCTCGCCTTCGCGCCAGGTCTCGTCCATCACCACGCTGAAGCGGTCGCCCGGCTGCAGGTCCTTGGAGAAGTCGATGTCGTACTTGAAGATGTCGTCGGTCATCGTCGCGATCGCCGACGGCGACAGCCCGGCCCGGCGGGCCGCGGCATACAGCGAACTGGTGATCTCGCCGCTGGTGACCACGGTACGCGTGGAGGTCTCGCGCCGCGTCACCTGCTCCTTGATGTCATCGCCGGCCAGGCTCAGTTCCACCCGGTTGTCGGCGTCGCGATCGAAGCGGATGCTGCGCAGGTCGCCGGACAGCGGCATGTCGAAGGCGATCTCGGCGCCCGGGCGCAGCTTGGTCAGCGCCTCGCGCGCACCGGGGTGCTCCAGCACCCGGTGCAGGGTGCTGGCCGGAATGCCGGCTTTGTCGAACAGGTCGCTCAGGGTCTGGCCGCGCTGGATGCGCAGCACCTGCCAGCTGTCGCCCGGCACCTGCTGCTGGCGGGCCATGGTCAACGGCGGCAGCGGCAGCGCCAGGCTGGTGTGGCTGTCCGCGTAAGGCGCATCAATGGTGTGCGAGAAACCGGGGACGATCGTCGCCACCAGGGCGCCGATGGTCGCAAACAGGCTGGCGTGCATCCAATGGCGGCGGGTCCAGCGCTCATTGAAGGCGGCGGGAAGGTGTTGCCTGAGCTTCCGATGCAGGGCGTTGTCGTGCAGGACGTGAAGGCGTTCCTGGAAGCGCTGCTTGCGTGCGCGCCCTTGTTCGGAATTGTGCATCGGCGGTCTT
>NZ_JBAWUK010000031.1:0-59109 GCF_037079935.1 Stenotrophomonas maltophilia group sp. Smal12
GAGTACATCAAGTACTACAACCAAGAGCGAATCAGATTGAAATTGAAGGGGCTAAGCCCGGTAAAGTACCGGGAACAGGCCCAAGCAGCCGCCTGACCCCACCGTCCAAGTCTCGGGGGTCACTTCAATGGACGGGTTCACGGCGTCCCCCGCGAACCCAACCCGACCGACCAGCGCGAGGGTTTTGCATTTGACAACCAGGCATCACTACCCCCGAGGGGCCGCGCCGTTGGCTGGAAACTACGGCCACCAACCACGCCCGAACCGGGCGAAATGATCGGCCGCGCGTTCGAACGGATTGCGTGCACTCACCCCACCACACAGCAGGTACACCGGCAGGTACAACGGCCCCAGCACCATGTACTGGTAAACGTGCGCGCGCTCGTGGTCGTCCAGCCGGATCAGCGGCTCCACGCCCCACCCCGCCTGATGCGCATAGGTCCGGCAACAGATGCCGAGGTCATGGCCGGTATGCAGGATCACGTTGCCCAGGGTGATCGCACCGCCCGGCCCCCACGGCCAGTGATCGAACACCACGGCGCAGTCCCGCCCGCTCCATCGCAGCGTCGCGCCGCCAAGCATGCCGGCCAGGCCGCCGATCAGGCCGATCAGTGTGTTGGGCAGCGTCCATGCGGCGCCCAGCATCTGCAGCGCGCGCAGCCAGAGCGGCCAGGATCGAGCGGCGGTGTTCAATCCGCCTCGTTCGGAATCAGCAGCCACAGGATCAGGTAGATCAGAATGCCGGGGAAGGCGGCCGAGCCGATCGATACGAGCACGAACACGATCCGCACCAGGGTGGGGTTCCAGCCGAAGCGATGGGCAATGCCGCCCATCACGCCGGCAATCATGCGGTCGTTCAATGAACGCGACAGCGTCTTGGGCGTGGTGTTCACGGCGGTGTCTCCTCGGCTTGCGGGCAGAATCAGTCGAGCACGCCGCGACTCTACACCGCCTCCGTGTCTACGGCGTGCGGAGACGCAGCGCCTGCAGGCGCGCACCGAACCAGGCGGCCGCGGTCTGTTCAGGCTGCCCCGGGCACTGGATGCGGTAAGGCTTCCCGCTCATGCTGCTCTGGCTGGCGGCGCGCTCGATGAACTGCTCGGCGCTGTCCACCATGTCCTTCTTCAGCAGGTAGTCGTACTTGCGCTGCAGATGAGCGCGCGCATCGCCGCCGTCGTACCAGCTGCCATTGCGCTGGAAACGGCACTGCGAGCCGTCCAGGCTGGAAATCAGCTGGGCGATCTCCCGGCGTGCATCGGCACTGGGTGCGGCGTGGGCAAATTGTGCTGCCAGCAGTGCCGCAAGAATCAACGAAATCCGGTACGTCATCATCCCCCCAGGTCAATCGAGCATGGCTCGACTCTACAGGTCACGCGCCTTCAACCAGCCATCGATCGTGGCCGGCACTTCGCGCTGGGCGCGGCCGGACACATAGATACCAATGTGGCCACCGCGGAAACTGGACTCGGTGTAGTCGTCCGTGCCCAGGCGCCCACGCATCGCGCGCGAGGCGTCCGGCGGTACCAGATGGTCCTGCTCGGCATAGATGTTCAGCACCGGCAAGGTCACCTGCGACAGATCCACGGCTTCCTCGCCGATCCGCACCGTACCGTTCACCAGGCCGTTGCCCTGGTAGAACTGCTTGATGAAGTCACGGAACGCCTCGCCCGCCAGGTCCGGCGAATCGAAGATCCATTTTTCCATGCGCAGGAAATCCTCCAGCGCCGCCTTGTCGTCGAGGATATCGAGCAGACCGACGTACTTCTGCACGTTCAGGCGGAATGGCTTGAGCATCAGGTAGCTGGCATTCATCAGGTCAGCCGGGATGTTGCCCAGCGTATCCACCAGCAGATCCACGTCCACCTGCCGCGCCCAGTGCGAGAGCATGTTGTCGGCCGTCTGGAAATCGACCGGGGTGACCATGGTGATCAGCTTGCCCAGCTTCTCCCGGCGCAGCGCGGCATAGCACAGCGCGAACACACCGCCCTGGCAGATGCCGAGCAGGTCGATCGGGCCGCCACTGCGCACGCGCAGTGCATCCACCGCACCATCGATATAGCGCAGCAGATAGTCCTCCAGCGTCTGGAAGCGCTCCGAGCGATCCGGGTAGCCCCAGTCCAGCACGTACACATCCTGCCCAAGCGCCAACAACTTCTGCACCAGCGAGCGGTCGGCCTGCAAGTCGACCATGTACGGCCGGTTGACCAGCGCGTAGACGATCAGCAGCGGCGTGCGCCGGGTCGGCGCCTGTTCGCCGACGAAGCGGTAGAGCACCACCTTGCCGTCGCGCCACACTTCCTCGCGGGCGGTCACGCCATAGTCAACGTCTTCCACCTGCGGCAGCAGCTTCAGCCCCTCCATCAGCTTGCGCTGCATGGCCAGGGTCTCCTGCATCAGGTCATCGGCGTTGAAGCCCAGCGGTCCCTTCATCGGTCACGTGCCCGTGAGGTGGTGCGAGATTCGGACTTTTTGGCAGCCACCTTCTTTGCCGGCGCGGCCCTCTTCGCGGCCTTGCGGGCGGCTGGCTTCACCTTCGCCGGCGTCGGCTGCGCCACCGGATCGACCGCAGCGGTTCCAGCCAGCACCGCCACTTGTGCCTGCAGCCGGCGCAGGCTGCGCTCCAGCTCGGCGATGCGGCGGTGTGCGGCATCCATCTCGCTGCGGGTCGGCAGGCCGATACGTTCACTCACCTGTTCCACCTCGCGCTGCAGGCCTGCGCGCAGACGCATCTGCGCGTTGCCCAGCGAGGCGTACACCTGCTGGAACGGTTCGGACATGGCGACCTTGGCGTAGGCCTCCTCGGCCACTTCGATCCACAGGTCGAACATCGCGCGGGCGCTGGTCAGCTGGCTGCCCGGCTGTTCGTGCTCGGCCAGGCGCTGCTCGAACAGCGCAAATGCCTCGTCCAATGCCCGCTTGATCTGGTCGACATAGGCGCGCGAATGCTGCTGGTATTCTTCCTGCGCACGCAGCAGGGCCTGCCAGCGCGCCTGGTGCTCGCGGCCGGGGCCGAATGCCGGGCTCTGCAGCCACGGGCCCGCCTGCAACTGGAACTGCTGCAGCCATGCGGCGAATTCAGGTACTGCGGCACCGGCGTGGGTGCTGCCGCGGGCACCCTGCAGCATCCATTGCAGCATGCCGTCGCCCTGCCCCTGCACCGCCTCACGCCAGGCCTGGGCCACGTCGGCACTGCTGGCGTCGCGGCCGGCAAACCGAGCGGCGACCTCCTGCATGGTGCCGTACCAGCTGCCCGCCTGTTCGCGGAACCGGCGCATGGCATCTTCCGGCGCGCCGGGCGCCTGTTCGGGCAGCAATTGGCCCCACCAGTCAAACAACCGTTGCCAGCTGCCGGGGTCGTCACCGGCAGGTGCAGCGGGCGCGCCCGCATGGCGCAGAGCATCACCCCAGGCGCCGAAGTACTGCCGGGCCAGCGTCTCGAAATCGCTGCTGCCGGCATCGTGGGCCGAGCTGGTCATCGCAGGCCTCCGCAGGGCTGGCTCATGGCTTGGGGATACGCAGGGTCTTGCTGATCATCAGCGACCCGGACAGGGCGAACAACAGCACCATCGGGTGCAGCTGCCACGGTCCGATCTGCCACCGGCCGAACCAGATGTTCTGGCCGATGGCATCGGTGCCGGCGGCGATCGCCAGTACGATCACCAGCACCAGGCTGGTCGGGATCGGGGTGCCCTCGAAATACGTGACCTTGCCCTCATCGCCGGTCATTGCCTCGGCAGTGACGTTGTAGCGTGCCAGGCGGCTGACGCCGCAGCAGACGAAGTAGCTCAGCACCAGCCAGTCCCAGCCACCCTGCATGCCGCAGGCATAGGCCAGCGCCGCTGGGGCCACCCCGAAGGAGATCACGTCGGACAGCGAGTCCAGCTCGCGGCCGAGGGTGGAGCTGGACTTGCGCCAGCGCGCGATGCGCCCATCAAGGGCGTCGAAGATGAAGGCCAACGGGATCAGCGCCATGCCGAACAGCAGGTAGCCGCGCTCGCCATCCTGCAGGAAGCGCATCGCAGCGAAGACCGCACCGGTGCCGCAGAAAGCATTGGCCAGGGTGAACCAGTCGGCCAGCTGGAATTCGCGCAGCATCGAGAAGTGACGTTTCATGGGGACTCACGGAGCATCAAGGCCCACAGGTTACCGCGAGCGCCGCCGCTGGGGACAGCGCTGACGGGGCCACCTTCACCGCCCCCTCACCCGCCCTCACCGGCGGTGAATTTTTCGCCACCCATCTTGACAGCCTAGGGGGGTGGCGCCTGTCGCGGCTTATCCACAAAGTTGCCCACGCGTAATCCACACGCCCTGTGGACAACCAGATCTCACCGACTGCGACGGTGGACATTTCCTCATCACCCTGACGCGGGGTTTCCCTACTTCCCAAGCCGCGAGGTCGGCGCTATGGTCACCGGCGGGCCCGCCGCCACGTCCGATTCCTGGTGACGGACGATGATGATGCCGGATGCTTCCACCTGCTGCTGGCGCAGCGGCCCTGAAGTGGTAGAGCCGGCCGCTGGCCGGCTGCCCCTGCCATTCCGGAGTGCCGGCCAGCGGCCGGCACTACCCAGCCTGCACCCGCCGCCAACGCGCGAAGCACAACACCTGCATCACCAGCATGGCCAGCAACCCCAGCGGCCACGCCCACCACACGCCGGCCAGCCCGTGCTGCGCCTGCATCCATATCGCCAGCGGCAGTTCCACCAGCAGCACCGCTGCCATACCCAGCAACGCTGGCAACCATACCGTGCCGCTGCCGCGCATCACCCCGACAAGCACCGCGCTGATTCCCATCGCCAGCACGCCCCACACCACAGTGCGCAGCTGCAACGCAGCCAGCTCGCGCACGTCGGCTGCCGCCAGGATCAGCCCGGTCAGCCCGCGCGCCAGCGCCACAACCAGCACCACCACCACGCTCAGCGTCGCCAGCGCCACCAGCACACCCGTCCGGGCGATGGCCGGCAGCCGTGCTGTACGCCCGGCGCCCATCGCATGCGCCGCGAGGATGGTGGCGGTGATCCCCAACGACATTGCCGGCAACTGCACCCAGTTCATCAGCTGGTTGACCGCACCGTAGGCGGCCGTAGCGGTGTAGCCGTAACGGTTGATCCAGCCCAGCAACACGATTTCGGCGACGGCCAGGCTGAGCATCTGCAGCGAGGAGGGTATGCCGATGCGGAGCATCGATCGGATGATCGCGCCATCGAAACGAATGGCATGCAACAACTCAGGGCCCGGTGCCAAGGGATGTCCTGCCCGATGCCAACGCAACAACAGCCAGCCCAGGGCCAACAGCGAGGCAAACGCCGCCGACACCGCCGCGCTGGCCGATCCCAGCCGCGGCAGGCCGGCCCAGCCCAGAATCAGCAGCGGCGTGCACAGCAGGCCCACCGCCGTGGCCAGCAGCAGCGCATGCAGCGGCGTCTTCGCATCGCCTACTGCGCGGCTCACGGCAGTGGCCAGCCACAGCAGGAAGAACGCCGGCGCCGCCAGCAGCAGCACGCGCGCGTAGACGATGGACTCACCGAGGATCGGTGCCGGTGTACCCAGTGACATCAGAAGCTGTGGTGCGAAACCGCTCCCCAGAGCCATCACCAGCACCGACAGCACAAGGATCAGCGCCACCGCACTGCCAGCCACCGCGCGCACCTGCTGCGGCCGACCCGCGCCCCAGGCGTGCCCGATCAGCACCATCGCGCCGGTCGCCAGGCCCATCACCAGGGCCAGCAGCAGGAAGAAGACCGGGAAGAACGCAGCGGCCACGGCCACCGCCTGGGTACCGAGCAGATGGCCGAGGTAGATGTTGTCCAGTGTGCCTGCGGCCAGCTGCAGCGCATTGGTCAGCAGCATCGGCAGCAGCAGGGCCAGGTAGGTGCGCCACAGAGGCGGCGCGACCAGGGGCGTGGGATGTACAGGGGAGTTCATGGGGTTCTCTGGGCAAGGCGCTGCCCTGCCCGGCGTTTCCACCAGCAAAGCAAGCACAGGGGACCGGGCCGCAGCCCGCGATCAGGTGGCGCCGCCGCTCAACGACGGCGCGATGGTTCAGCCGTCAGCGCTGTCGAACGCCAGACGCAGGGCGTGGTCGCGCACATCCCTGGGCCAGGAATGCAGCACCGCTTCAAGGCCCGTACGGTCGTGCGCGAACAGCACGCGGATGGCCTCCTCGAAGCCCGGCAGGTCACCGGCGATGGTCTGCAGGAAGTGATAGGCGCGCTCGGCATCGCGACGCCAGCGGTCCTTGTCCGCACCGGCGCGGCTGGCCGCCTCCACCAGTTTTCGCAATGCCACCGAGGCCCCGCCCGGCTGCTCTGCCAGCCACGCCCAATGGCGCGGCAGCAAGGTCACTTCACGGGCGACCACGCCCAGCTTGGGGCGGCCACGGCCACGCGGGGTCGCCGCAGCGTCTTCGGCAGTGATCTCGGCATCCGCCTCGCCAGAGGGGGGAAACGCTTCGGTTACCCGCGTCAGCAGTTCCTCGTCACTGCCGCGCGTATCGAAATCGCGGGTGCGGCCGGTGGCGTTGTCGAACACCAGCAATGGTCCGGCAGCGTTGTCGGCGCGCAGCCGCTTGAGCGCCAGTGCCGCCACTTCCGGGCTGCCGCAGGCAACGAGGCGATGGCCGTCGAAACAACTGAAGGGAGGGAGTCGGGACGCAGGCATGGCAATGGCATCAGAGGTGATGCGCGAATATTGCCCGGGTAATTTATGGTCGTCAATATTGCCCGGGCATTAATTGACCAAAAGAGCGTGCCAACCCAGATTGGCACTCCCCGGAATGGTTGGCACCTCCCCGATTCACCGGGTCACAGCCGGCTGTAGGACCAACTGACCATGCGCCCGTCCTTGTACGGCATCACGCCGTGGAACGGGCGCGGGTCGGCGTCGAACACCAGCGGCAGGAAGTTGCGGTCGCCTTCCCACATCGGCAGCGTGTCCAGCTTGTCCAGATCTACCCACTCCAGCGTACCTTCGTGGTTGCCGCCGTGCGGGGTACCTTCGAAGCTGTCGATGACGAACACGAAGCCCAGCCAGTCTTCGCCGTGCTTGCCGAAACCGGGCCAGCTGAGAGTGCCGCGCAGGCGCATGCCGGTGCAGTCGATGCCGGCTTCCTCGGCAATCTCGCGGCGCATGCTGGCCGCCACGTCCTCGTCCGCTTCGATCTTGCCACCCAGGCCGTTGTACTTGCCGAGGTGATGGTCACCGGGGCGCGTATTGCGATGGATCATCAGCACCTGGCGACGATCGGGCGACAGTACATAGCCCAGCGTGGCGACGATCGGGGTGTACGGCATGGGGCGGCATCCAGCGGCAGGTCAGCCCTGGATTATGGCCGATCAGCGCACAAGCGACAGGCGGCGCTCGACAGGCGCATCGGCGCCATCGGGGTCACGGCGCAGCGTTGCGACGCCGTGGCCGCGCTCGGCCAGGTATTCCAGCCACTTGCCGAGGAAGGTGTTCATCCGCATGCGATGACTGATCAACTCCGCCGGCGGCGGGTACAGGCCCATGGTGTCCTGCCAGCGGCGGCCGACGTAGCAATGGGTGATCTCGGCCTGGCGCGCGTCGCGGTACAGACGAACATAGGCCGACGGATCCGGCTCGCCAGTGACCGGGTCGGCCAGGTCGTAGGTCAGCCGCAGTTCCACCGTGTAGCGGTGGCACTCGATCACGTCCAGGCGGACATCCAGGCCGTCGCCGATCGAGGAAATGTAGCTGCCCGCCGCCAGTCCCGCCGGTTCGAACAGGCGCACCAGATGGCGGTAGTTCTCCGCGTACAGGCCCATCAGCCAGCTCAGCCGGCTCAGGCGGGGAATGCGTTCGGTACGGGGCAAGGCTCGGGCCATGGGTCGATCCTACACGTTGGTGCTTCAACGTGGGGGCGCCTCAAGCCACAGCCAACCCGACGACGACGATCCCCCTGCAGGGCCGAGACCACGCTCGGCTGCGCTTCGGCCAGAACCCGCTGGCCCAGCCGAGCGTGGGCTCGGCTCTACGGGCACAGCCAGGCGCGCCGGAAAGGATCAATACAGCTCGCGCTGCAGCCCCAATGTGGCCAGCACCTTGCTGGAAATCTCCTCGATCGAGGTGTGGGTGGTGCTCAGGGTCGGGATCCGCTCCATGCGGAACATGGTCTCGGCCGCGGCCACCTCGCGCTTGCAGGTGTCCAGGTTCGCGTAGCGCGAGTTCGGACGGCGCTCCTGGCGGATCTGCTGCAGGCGGTCCGGATCGATGGTCAACCCGAACAGCTTGCGCCGGTAGTTGCGCAGGCGCGGCGGCAGGCGGTCGCTTTCCAGGTCTTCGTCGGTCAGCGGGTAGTTGGCCGCGCGCACTCCGTAATGCAGAGCCAGGTAGATGCAGGTGGGCGTCTTGCCGGCGCGCGACACCGCCACCAGGATCACGTCGGCATCGTCATAGTTCACCGCGATGCCGTCGTCATGGGTCAGGGCGAAGTTCATCGCGTTGATGCGGCGGTGGTACGTGTCGAAATCGACCATGCCGTGGGCCTGGCCGACCCGGGCCAGACGCGGGCTGGCCAGTTCACGCTCCAGCGGCTCGATGAACGGCGCGAACACATCCAGCATCAGCGCCCCGCTGTCGGCCAGGATCAGGCTCAGGCTCTGGTCCACGCAGGAGTTCACCACGATCGGCCGGACCTGGTACCGCTCCCCCGCCGCCTGGATCCGGGCGCAGGCTTCACGCGCTTTTTCAGGGTCGTCGACAAACGACATCCGATCGGTAATGAAGCTGAACCCGGAGAACTGGGTCAGCAGGCTATGCCCAATGGTTTCAGCGGTGATACCGGTTCCATCGGAAACGTAGAACACCGGACGGATGGTCGACATGCGCGCTTTTACCCCCTACAAAGCTTAAAAAGGCCGCCAGCACAAGCTTGTGCCGACGGTGCTCTGCCCGGCATCATATCGGCTTCTTCCTACGGACGCGGCCACTCAGCCCGCCTCGGGCGATGGCCAAACGGAGCATCGCGCTTGAACGAGAATATCCTGTGGTTGCACGAACTGCGTCTGGCCGATCTGGCCCGCGTAGGCGGCAAGAATTCGTCCCTGGGCGAGATGATCGGCAACCTGGCCGGTCTGGGCGTTTCGGTGCCGGGCGGTTATGCCACCACCGCTGAAGCCTTCAAGGACTTCATCGCGCACAACGACCTGTCCAAGCGCATCTTCGACAGGCTGGCCACGCTGGACGTCGAGGACGTCAACGCGCTGACCGCCGCCGGCAAGGAAATCCGCGGATGGGTAATCGACGCCCCGCTGCAGCCGCAGCTGGACCAGGACATCCGCACCGCCTACGCCAAGCTGAGCGCCGAGAATGGCGGCGGCGACGTGGCCGTGGCCGTGCGTTCGTCGGCCACTGCCGAGGATCTGCCGGATGCGTCCTTCGCCGGCCAGCAGGAAACCTTCCTCAACGTGACCGGTGCCGACGACGTCGTGCACAAGGTCAAGGAAGTGTTCGCCTCGCTGTACAACGACCGCGCCATCGCCTACCGCGTGCACCACGGCTTCAAGCATGAGGACGTGTTCCTGTCCGCCGGCGTGCAGCTGATGGTGCGTTCGGGCGTCGGTTCCTCCGGCGTGCTGTTCACCCTGGACACCGAGTCCGGCTTCCGCGACGTGGTGTTCGTCACCTCCTCGTTCGGCCTGGGCGAGATGGTCGTGCAGGGCGCGGTCAATCCGGACGAATACTACGTCTACAAGCCCACCCTGCAGGCCGGCAAGCCGGCGATCCTGCGCCGCTCGCTCGGCAGCAAGGCGATCCGCATGGTGTATTCGGATGTCCCCGGTGAGCGCGTCCGTATTGAAGACACCCCGGCCGAACTGCGCACCACCTTCTCGATTAGCGACGAGGACGTGCAGGAACTGGCCAAGCAGGCGCTGGTCATCGAAAAGCACTACGGCCGCCCGATGGACATCGAGTGGGCCAAGGACGGTGTCAGCGGCAAGCTGTTCATCGTGCAGGCGCGCCCGGAAACGGTGAAGTCGCGCAGCCACGCCACCCAGATCGAGCGCTTCGCGCTGACCGAGAAGGGCGGCAAGGTGCTGGCCGAGGGCCGTGCCGTCGGCGCCAAGATCGGTTCGGGCGTGGCCCGCGTGGTGAAGACGCTGGACGACATGAACCGCGTGCAGCCGGGCGACGTGCTGATCGCCGACATGACCGATCCCGATTGGGAACCGGTGATGAAGCGCGCCTCGGCCATCGTCACCAACCGCGGTGGCCGCACCTGCCACGCCGCGATCATCGCGCGCGAGCTGGGCGTGCCAGCCGTGGTCGGTTCGGGCAACGCCACCCAGGTCATCGAGGATGGCCAGCTGGTCACCGTCAGCTGCGCTGAAGGCGATACCGGCTTCATCTACGAAGGCAAGCTCGGCTTCGAACGCACCACGACCGATCTGGGCAACATGCCGCCGGCGCCGCTGAAGATCATGATGAACGTGGCCAACCCGGAACGTGCCTTCGACTTCGGCCAGCTGCCGAACGCCGGCATCGGCCTGGCCCGCCTGGAAATGATCATCGCCAGCCACATCGGCATCCACCCGAACGCGCTGCTGGAGTACGACCGCCAAGACGCGGCGACCAAGAAGAAGATCGACGAGAAGATCGCCGGCTACGGTGATCCGGTCAGCTTCTACGTGGACCGCCTGGCCGAAGGCATCGCCACCCTCACCGCCTCGGTCGCGCCGAACCCGGTGATCGTGCGCCTGTCGGACTTCAAGTCCAACGAGTACGCCAACCTGATCGGCGGCAGCAACTACGAGCCGCACGAAGAGAACCCGATGATCGGCTTCCGCGGCGCCAGCCGTTATGTCGACCCGAGCTTCTCGGCCGCCTTCGCGCTGGAGTGCAAGGCCGTACTGCGCGTGCGCAACGAGATGGGCCTGGACAACCTGTGGGTCATGATTCCGTTCGTGCGTACCCTTGAAGAGGGCCGCAAGGTGGTCGAGGTGCTGGCCCAGAACGGCCTGAAGCAGGGCGAGAACGGCCTGAAGATCATCATGATGTGCGAGGTGCCCTCCAATGCACTGCTCGCCGATGAGTTCCTGGAGATCTTCGACGGCTTCTCGATCGGCTCCAACGACCTGACCCAGCTGAGCCTGGGCCTGGACCGCGACTCGTCGATCGTCGCGCACCTGTTCGACGAACGTAACCCGGCAGTGAAGAAGCTGCTGTCGATGGCGATCAAGGCAGCACGTGCCAAGGGCAAGTACGTTGGCATCTGCGGCCAGGGCCCGTCCGATCACCCGGATCTGGCCGAATGGCTGATGCAGGAAGGCATCGAGTCGGTGTCGCTGAACCCGGACACCGTGGTTGATACCTGGCTGCGCCTGGCCAAGCTGAAGGCCAACGGCTGATCCGGCTGTAAGGCTGATTAAAGAAACCCCGCCTCGGCGGGGTTTCTGCTTTTGGGACCAACTGGGCCGATATGTCATTTGCAACTATTCCAGTAGGCGCCCTGAAATGGCCGACGCACACTGGGAGGACTGGAATCACTTCCCTGCAAGGTTCGCCCCATGACCATCCCATTCGCACTTGGACTGTTCAACTACTCCGGTCCGTTGGCAGGAGCGCGGGAATTCCAGGAATTTCACGAGTTTGCTATATCCATGCTCGAAGAGCGTAGAGTACAGGCCACCTACTTTGCGTCTGACGGAAAGGGCCACAGCAGCAACTTGGCAAAACTGGGCAATGCAGCACATCGAAGACTTCTGGCCAGTGGCTTCAACGAGCTGACGCTCCTCAGTGTTGTCGCTGTACCCAAAGGAAGTGACGCGCCCGCCTATGATCTGACCGCATCAGTGGACTTCTCCTCCAGTTGTGAGCTTGGAACGGAATTCGTTCTGTTCTCCAAGGACGCTCGCTTTTCTCTGGAAACGCAGTCCTTCCGCGAGCTCCTGGTGGGGCTGATCGCTCTGTATGACTGGGACTTTGGCTACGTCACCCACCCGCCCTTCGAGCGCAGCCCGCAGGCCTACATCAGTGGCTACTGCGATGGAACCCAATCCAAGGACGAAGAAGACCGCAATCAGATCTGGCATGACGCCCCGCCGGGGGTGCGCCTGCGCAAGGCGCGCAACATTTTCCCGCTTAGTCTGCTCAATCCGGCACAGCTGGGTGCACCCGTCGCGCCCGACAAGACATTGGCTGGGCTACTGCAAGGTACCCCTGGCTGCACATTGGACGAGCTGGTGCCCGGCCGCCTCTGGCTCAGCACGGTAGAGCCGCATCTGGTGCAGGGACTACGCTCGCTGCTCAAGGGTACGGGCGCATTGATCGAAGGTGGCTGACATCACGTTCATCCCGCCGTGCCGATAATTTGCCCGCATGCAACCCCGCCTCTGCGGGGTTTTCAGTTTTTGGCGCTCTTGAGCGCCGCGCCCGTTCGACAAGGAGCCCGCATGATTGCTACAGCCCCACCCGCCCCCGCCGCAACGCCCTGGTTCCACTCGCTCAACTGGGAGCGCCTGCTGGAAACCTACGGTGTGCCGTTACTGGCCGCCATCGTGGTGCTGCTGGTGGGCCTGTGGGTGGCACGACGCCTGTCCAATGCAATGCCGCGCGCGACAGCGCGCATGGGCGTGGATCCCATGCTGGGCAGCTTCCTGCGCAACGTGGTGTATGCCACCTCTCTGGTGATCGTAGCGCTGTTGGCCATCGACACGCTGGGGGTGAAGATCACACCGCTGCTGGCCGTGCTCGGCACCGCCGGCCTCGCCGTCGGCCTGGCATTGAAGGATTCGCTGTCCAACATCGCCTCCGGCGTGATGCTGGTGACGCTGCGACCGTTCCGCGTGGGCGATGTGGTCACCGTGGCCGGGCAGACCGGCACGGTGCGCGAAGTGCGCATCTTCCAGACCGTGCTTACCGGTGCCGACAACCAGCACACCACCATTCCGAACACGCTGATCACCGCCGCGCCGATCATCAACCTCACTGCCGAACCGACGCGCCGCGTCGAACTGGTGATCGGCATCGGCTACGAAGACAACATCCAGCTGGCGCGTGATACCGCACTGGCACTGATGAAGGCCGATCCGCGCGTGCTGCAGGCGCCCGTCCCGGATGTCGTCGTCTATGAGCTGGGAGCACATGCGATCAACCTCGGCATCCGCTGCTACGTGAAGTCGGCCGACTGGTTCGGCACCAAGGTCACGCTGCTGGAACAGCTGAAGCTGGGCTATGACAAGGCCGGCATCAACATTCCGTATCCGCAGCAGGACATGCATCTGTACCTGCACGGCAAGGATGGCGGTGTGGTCGAGGCCGATGCGCTGGTGCGCGACAAGCCGTGATCCATGCCGGTAGTGCCGACCAACGGTCGGCACCCACCCATCGGCGATACGACATTGAAATGCCGGCCCGCGGCCGGCGCTACCCCCTCGCCCACTGGTAGTGCCGGCCGCTGGCCGGCAGCGCCCAGCATCAGGCCGCGACGCGCTCTTCCAGCGTCGGGTAATCGGTAAAACCGGCCGCGCCGCCACCGAAGAACGTGGCGCGATCCGGCGGGGCCAGCTCCACCCCGAGGCGCAACCGCTCCGGCAGATCCGGGTTGGCGATGAACGGGCGACCGAAGCCGATCAGGTCGGCCCAGCCTTCAGCCAGTGCCTGCTCGGCACGTTCGGCGGTGTACTTGCCGGCGTAGATCAGCGTACCGGGGTAAACCATGCGCAGCGCCTGCTTGAACGCCACCGGCATCAACGGTGCATCGTCCCAGTCGGCCTCGGCAATGTGCAGGTAGCCCACCCCCAGTTCGCCCAACAGGTGGGCTGCAGCCAGATAGGTCGCCTGCGGCGTCTCGTCCACCGCGCCCTGCAACGTGGTCAGTGGCGCCAGGCGCACGCCGACGCGGTCACCACCGGCCACCGCAACCACCGCCTGCACCACCTCGCGCAGGAACCGCAGGCGGTTCTGCAACGCGCCGCCATAGCCGTCGGTGCGCTGGTTGGCCTGCGAGTCGATGAACTGGTTGATCAGGTAGCCATTGGCACCGTGCAGCTCCACGCCATCGAAGCCTGCGTCCAGCGCGTTGCGTGCCGCCTGGGCGTAGTCGGCGACGATGCCCGGAATCTCGTCTTCGCGCAGCGCGCGCGGCATCGAATGCTGGATCATTTCGCCCACACCCGCTTCCGGGCCTGCACCCGTCGGGTCGACAAACACCTTCACGCCTTCGGCCAGCAACGCCGACGACGACACCGGTGCGGCGCCACCGGGCTGCAGGGCCACGTGCGAGACCCGGCCCACGTGCCACAGCTGGGCGTAGATGCGACCGCCAGCGGCGTGCACGGCATCGGTCACCCGGCGCCACCCCTGCACCTGTTCCGGGCTGTGGATGCCCGGGGTCCAGGCATAACCCTGGCCCTGCGGGCTGATCTGGGTACCTTCGCTGACGATCAGGCCGGCGCCGGCACGCTGCGCGTAGTACGTGGCCATCTCGGCGGTCGGTACGTTGCCGGCCGCCGCACGTGAGCGGGTCATCGGTGGCATCACGATGCGGTTGGGCAACGTCATCGCGCCCAGGCGGTGGGGAGTGAACAGCATGGCGGCAACCTCTAGCAGGGGACTGCCCGCAAGGATGGGGATGCCGGCGGCCACGCAACAGGCACGCACTGGCAAAACAGTTGTTCCTCTGGGGCAAGGATGGGCTCGCCAGGGGTCAGGTCCGTTTGCACGGCAAAGGACCTGACCCCGACGCAGGTCAAAGCGTGGGCTCGATCAGCACGCCACCATGTGCCACGCGGTCATAGCAGGTGCGCACCACATCTTCCCCATACTTCAACTCCAGCCGGCGCACGATGAAGTGGCCGCGTGCCATGTCCTGGTAGTAGTCGGTGAACATGGTATTCAGTGTTGCACCGGCCGCGGCACCGACGATCGGCACCGCCTGCGCGGCGAACTTCTCGGTGACCACCACGCCGAAGCGCGCGGCTACCTTCTCAACGACCTTCGCCAGCAGCTTGCCGGCTTCCTTCGGGGCGACGCCCAGGGTGAGGTCGCGACCGGTCACCACGCGCCCGGCCAGCTCGGCCGACAGGTGCCGCATGACGTCAGTGCTGAAGCCACGGGCCAGGTAATAGCCGGTCTCGCTGGCGTCATCGCGGGGCGAGTTGCCGCCCAGCGCGAACACCTCCAGGCAGGCCTGGCGCGTACTGAACTCGGACAGGTCAAACCCCTCGCTGCGGGCCACGTCCGCCACCGCGCGCATCATGATGGTGGTCGACACCGGCAGCTCGATGAGCAAGGCGGCAAAGCCGAAGGCGCCGCCGACCGCACCGGAGGTGGCTGCCGCCAGTTTGTGCCAGCGGGTTGACGCTCCCTTGCCGGGCGAGTTGTCCATGCTCCACAGGGCTGCCTGCGCCGACTTGGACAGTGCCGCCTGCGCCGCACCGTGGATGCGGTTGGAGACCGAGCTGGGCAGCGCCTTCACCGCGAACTCCAGCGGCGTACCGACCAGGTTGGCCATCCGCGCGGTCAGGGTCGGCGCTTCCAGCAGGGCCACCGCGCGCTGCAGGTCGGACCAGTCGCGTGCGTCATGGGCGATGTCGCGGGGGAGCAGGATGGGCTCGTTCATGGCGCCGATCTTAGCGCCCGGAAGTTGAACGGTTCGTCGCGGGGTACGACAGAGGGGTCAGAGCCCTTTCCGCAGCAAAGGGATCCGCCCCCGGCGCCTTGTCGGCCAGCGGCCGGCACTACCCGTTGGTGTGTCACCCGGTAGCGCCGGGCCATGCCCGACGGCGCCGTTCAGGCAGCCGGCAGGCCCGACAGCGCGCCCATGAACTGGCGGTAGTGGCGCAGCTCGGCGATTGAATCGTGTACATCGCTCAGCGCGGTATGGTTGCTGTTCTTGCCGACGCCGGCGGCCACGCTCGGCGCCCAGCGCTTGGCCAGTTCCTTCACCGTGGACACGTCCAGGTTGCGGTAGTGGAAGTACTTCTCCAGCCTCGGCATCTGGCGGTGCAGGAAGCGGCGATCCTGGCAGATCGAGTTGCCGCACATCGGCGAAAGGCCAGCCGGGATCCACTGCGCCAGGAAGTTCACCGTCTGCGCTTCGGCCTGGCCCAGGGTGGTGGTGCTGTCCACCACGCGCTGCCACAGGCCCGAACGACGGTGCTGGTTGCGGTTCCACTCATCCATCGCTTCCAGCGTTTCCAGCGGATGGTGGATGGCAAACTCGGGGCCTTCAGCCAGCACATTGAGCTGGGCATCGGTGACCACCGTAGCGATCTCGATGATCGAATCGTTGTCGGTATCCAACCCGGTCATCTCCAGGTCGATCCAGATCAGTCGCTCGTTGGCCGCGCCGGTGTCCGCCATTGTGTCGCCTCGTTGCTGGGCAGGCGCGCGGCCTACCGGTGAAGGAAAGAGGCGCCCATCATACCCGTTCGCCCCTCAGCCCTCGCCCGCATGGTCTTCCAGCAGCAACGGCGGCTTGCCGCGCTTGGCGCGGAAATAATTGGTCAGGCGCATGCTGGCCTCCTTGGCCAGCACCCCACCGTGGATTTCCACCCGGTGATTGTGCCGGGCATCACCCAGCAGGTCGAACACGCTGCCGCAGGCGCCGGTCTTGGGGTCGCTGGTGCCGTAGACCAAGCGGGCGACGCGTGCATGCACGATGGCCATCGCGCACATCGCGCAGGGTTCGAGGGTCACGTACAGGGTGCTGCCGAGCAGCCGATGATTGGCCAGCCGCGTGCCGCCGGCGCGCATGGCCACGATCTCGGCATGCGCACTGGGATCGTGCGAGGCGACGTTGAGGTTCCAGCCCTCGCCCAGCAGCTGGCCATCGGCGCCCACCAGTACCGCGCCGACCGGAATCTCGTCGAACTCGCGCTGCGCACGCTCGGCCAGCGCCAGTGCATGGCGCATCCAGTGTTCATCGGCGTCGTGCACCGGTACACCCAAGGCATCGGTCATGGCGGTTCTCGCGTGTCTGCAGGGCCAGGATGGCCGCCGGGGCCGCATTGTACGCCTGCAGCCGTACAGGCGGCGCGGGTATCGGCGGTGCCATTGCGCGCGACCGGCGGTCCAAGCAGCGAGCGCGCTGAAGCCAGGCTGCAGGCCTCATACTGAGCCCTTCCGCAAGCACCTTGGTGAACCCATGACCACCCTCCGTCCCTCGCGCGCCGATGACGGCGCCGCCCTCGTCGACCTCTGGCGCCGTGCCGTCGACGCCACCCACGACTTCCTCAGCGCCGAAGACCGGCAGGCCATCGATGCCGAAGTCGCCGGTTTCCTGCCGCAGGCACCGATGACAGTGGCCGTCGACGCTCAGGACCGCCCCCTTGGCTTCATGCTGATCGACGGCACGCACATGGAAGCGCTGTTCATCGATCCGGACGTGCGCGGCACTGGTATCGGCCGGCAACTGCTGCAGCACGCGCTGGCCCGGCATCCGCAGCTGAGTACCGACGTCAATGAGCAGAACGCACAGGCTGTTGGCTTCTACCTGCGCATGGGCTTCGTTGAAACCGGCCGCTCACCGCTCGATTCGCAGGGCCGTCCGTATCCTCTGATCCATCTCCGGCACGACGGCTGACATTGGACGGATATTCGAGGCCCGCCCCCGATCATCAGGCCGTGGCTTCGAATGCCGGTGAGTACTGCACCTCTCCCTGCGCCATCGACGGCCTCAGGTGCAGCGCCTGGAAGTACTCTGGCGGCACACCCGGCAGCACCAGGCCGGGCTCGGCGCGGAATCCGAATCGACCGTAGTACGCGGGTTCTCCCAGCAATACGCAGCCCTGCGCCCCCTGCTCACGCAGTGCATCGAGCGCCGCATGCATCAGCGCCGCGCCGACACCCTGCCCCTGCCATCCGGGCAGCACCGAGATTGGTCCCAGGCCAAACCAGCCCGTACTGCCATCGCTGATCGTCACCGGCGACAAGGCAACATGCCCGACGACCTGCCCGTCCTTCTCGGCGACCAGCGAGAGACTCAGCTCTCCACGCGAACGCAGTGCATCCACAATGAACTGCTCGGTGTGGCTGCTGTGTGGGGCTTCGCGGAAGGCTGCCTCGGTGAGTGCGTGGATGACAGCACGGTCTTCGCGGTTTTCAGGGCGGATCGTGCAGTTCAAGGAGAGCGCCTTCAATGAAGTGATGGATATGTGAATGATTGATTTCAGTCACGGATTCAGCCGCAGACCTGCCTCCGGCAGCAATGCCAACGTGATGATCGCGAGCCTTGTGCGGCAAGCGATCCGCCCGGGCAATGCCTCGCCGGGGCGTCAAAAATCCGTCTCCAAGGGTGGCACAGCGCTCCCGGCACGTTCCATAATCGAGAAACCTGCCACCCAGGAAGGATAGATGGACATGGACGCACGATGCAGGCTCGCGCCATGCGTGTAGCTCGCCCCGAACCCAGGGGGCGGCCGCTCCTGGCATTGCTCGCCCTCGTCCCGCTGGCGGCATGTTCGCCCTACGCCGACGCCGAGCGTGACGTCGCCGCGGGTGGACGCGGCCTGGCCAAACTCAACCCGGCGCCGAAGCAGGCCTACGAACTGGTGCTGACACTGAAGGACGCGCCGGGCCCGTTCGCGATCGTGGAGGGCGTGGCCCAGTACGACGTCAGTAACTACGAAGACTGCGGGCGGATCATATGGTCCACCGGTACGGCAAGCCGCATTACCAGCCAGGAACCGGTGGAACTGCGCAGGGTTGGCGAGAACGAATACCGCGGTACGTTCTACCTCGACCGCATGCAGGATCAGGACTATTACGATCGCGGTACGTGCCACTGGACGCTGACCGGTGTTGGCGCGATGTTGCGTGCGACGAACGGCGAAGCCGATACGCGATTCCTGACCTACGTCAATAAAGAGCGCATGGACGCAGGATCGCCGCTGACTCTCTACTACCCGAAGACTGCCTATCCCCGCGCCGAGCTTGCTGCCAACTTCCCTGCCAGCGGTAAAGAAGATCCGTCAGCCTACAGGGAGGATCTACGCAATGCGCTGTTCTCATCTACCACCACTGTACAAAAGCTCGTGCCATGAGCCGCCAGTGCCACATTCACCCTTACACACCAGGAGGCCGACATTGCGCCACAAGATGATTCCGTGCCTTGCTGTGCTTCTGTTGACCGCCTGCCATCCGGAGACCGCCATGAACCAGGAACGTGCCGCTGCTGAAGCCGATGTCGCCCAGGGTGGGCGCGGCCTCGCCAAGCTCAACCCCAGCCCGCGCAAGGCCTATGAACTGGTGCTGCGCCTGAAGGACGCCCCGGGTGATTTCGCTGTGGTTGAAGGCGTGGCCCAGTACGACGTCACCAACGAAGACCAGTGCGGCCACATCGAGCCGGCCACCGGCACGGCTGCACGGATTACCAGCCAGGAACCGGTGGAACTGCGCAAGGTCAGCGATGGTGAGTACCGGGGCACGCTGTATGTGGACCGCATGCTGGATGAGGACTACTACGGTCGTGGTGTCTGCAAATGGGAATTCACCGGTGCAGGCGCGATGCTGAAGGCAACGGGTGCTGAAGAGGAGACCCGCTTCCTGACCTTCGCTGACGCGGAACCGCTGATCGAAGGGAAAACGCACACGCTTTTCTATCCTGATCTCGTCTATCCGCGGACAGACCGTGTTCCCAATTTCCCGGCAAGTGGCGAGTCCGATCGCAGCGGTTATGCCGTCGATCTGCGGGACAATTTGTTCACGATCAGTCTTTCTGCAAGTGAGGTGGCCCCGTGACCATCACGTCACAAGACTACGCCGCCTTATCCGATGACGCATATAAGGATCGCGCTGTCGGTCGACGCGCCCCTGGTCAAGAAGAGAAGGTCATACTGAACGGCCATGAGTACAAGATCCTTGAGCATGTCGACAATCGGCTCAATGGTTATCAAGGTACGGTCTATCAACGCGTAGACAGCAAGGAAATCGTCATTGCACATCGGGGCACCGAGCAGATCGGACGCGATGGCATCCTGACGGATGGAGGCATGGTCGTCGCCCGCACCAATGTGCAGGCACCTGACGCGATCGCATTGACGCAGAGAACGCTCGAAGCCGCAGCGGCGCAGTCCCGCTTGAGCGGCGGACCAACTCCTCAAGTCACCGTCACCGGCCATTCCCTCGGCGGCGCGCTGGCGCAGATCACCTCGCACCATTTCAACGTCAAGGGCGAAACCTTCAACGCCTATGGCGCGGTCAGCCTCAGCTACCGCATCCCGGAAGGCGGCAACACCATGATCAACCATGTCATGGCCTCCGATCCGGTCAGCGCAGCGTCGCCGCACTTCGGCCAGGTGCGCATCTACGCCAGGCCGAATGAAATCAGCACGCTCGCCGCGAACGGTTTCAGCAATCACTCGTTGCGCGCCCTTATCCCCGACCGGCCGATCATCGCCGCAGGCAGCTCGTTCGGCGCGCACAAGCTGGGCAACTTCCTCGGTGACGGCTCGGTGCTCCAGCACCCGGAAACGCAGAAGCTGGCAAAAGACAACGCCAGGATGATCGAGGAGTACCGCGACGACGTTGAATCACTGCGCCGTGGTGTCACCCGCGCGGCACGCGGCATCCCGGGCGGCGCCGTCGACCTGTACGACCACATCCGCGGCCCGCTGCAGCCCGGTGAGCCGGCACGCCGCGAAGCGGAGAAGAACGGCCATCACACCAGCATGCTGCGAATGGACGATGCCAACCATGTGGGCAACCCACTGTTCAACGACGCGATCCGTGGCGTGCACGCGCAGGATGTCCGCGTCGGCCGGGTACCAGACGTGATGAGCACGCAACTGGCAGGCAGCCTGGCCGCCGAAATGCACGCAGCAGGCGGCAAGCGCATCGACGAAGTGGTCATGAATGCCGATGCCTCGCGCAGCTTCGCCGTGCAGGGCCAGGGCGGCGACCCCGCCCACCTTCGTGTGTCGGTGGATACGGCAGTGGCGATGAACACCCCGCTGGAACAGAGCAGCCAGCGCATCGACCAGCAGGCCGCCGACCAGCGCGTTACGCTGGAGCGCGACCAGCAGCTGGAACAGCAGCGGAACCAGACCCGCAGCCTGCAGGCCTGATGCAGCGAGGGAGCCGGTCAGCCCGGCTCCCGCATCACTTCGAAACTCCGGCTCAGGGGCTGGACGCTGCCATTGGCACGGATGCTCCGGCCGTCACGAACAGATCGGGCCCGGAATCCGGGAATCCGCCACAGGCGCGATCGCCGGGTGCCACCGGGTCACAGGGCCACTGCGCGCGCGCGACCTTCTCGCGCAGCTCGAAGCGATCACCGGTCCAGACCACGAACGCGATGTGCTCACGGTTCCAAGTCACTGTAGGCGCGCGGACCACCCTTCTGCGCCGTCTCCGGGTATTGCACGAACCAGCGCATCGCCGGGCCATACTGCAGTTTGCTGTAGTCCAGGCTGATCCGTCCCTCACGCGACAGCTGGCGCGCACGATCGGCCTCCGTGACCGGGGGCATCGTCGGCATGGCATCGGCGGTCACATCCCGCGGCGCCGCATCCCCGCGGACCTGGTACACACGCTGGGCCACATAAGCCTCGCGGCAATCACCTGCGGGTACGCGGACCGGCTCCGCGCCGTACTCATCCCGGTTGGCAACCTGGTCGCTGCAGGTGAACGGCGCCGACACCAGGTAGAACGTGCTCTCGGCGTCGCGCCCTTTCAGCGAACGCACCCAGATGTCGCCCATCCGCACGATGAAGTCCGGGCGCTGGCCGTAGCCCGGCACCGCCTTGAACCAGGCCTTCTGCCGCACCTCACGCTCGCGCCAGCTGCGCGGCAGGTGGATGTCCTGCACGGGCAGCGCGACCAGCAACGCGGCCAGATGCGCCGGCATGGTGCCCTGGCAGGCGCCAATCAGCAGGTCGCCCTGGGTCGCCAGCCGCCCGGCCAGATCCACCGGGCAGCGGGCACCGAGCGCCCGCTCGGTCGCCTGCTCGGGCGGCAACGGCACGATGGCCAATGCGGGCGGTGAGGGTGCTACCGCGGGAACGGTTGGCTCGACGGCGGCAGGCGGTGCCGTCCCTGCAGGCGCATCAGCGATCGCCTGTGCCGTGGCGTGCGTTTCCGCGACGGGCGGCGCTGCCTCCTGAGCCTGTGCCGAGGCTGCGGCAAGTCCAAGTGACAGCAGCCAGAGCGGCGGCAGGCGGCGCGCGGATGCATTGCAGCGGGCAGCGGCTTGCAGGGCATTCAAGGGAACGATTCGCATGTGGTGTCCTTACGGGTTAGTTTCCATGTCGGCGCCACAGGGCGCCACGCGTCGTACGTAAAGCGCCAGCGGGCACCCTGCCCGCCGGCATCGGCGTTACAGGGATCGAGAACGCTGCTCCTGCTCGCGGGCGAGCGCGGCCGTCGGATCCTGCTGCGCAACACTAGCCGCCAACTGCTGGCTGCTCTGCGCCAGAGGCTGCTGGGAGGCCTGCTCCCGGTCAACGGACGCACGCAGCATGGCCGGATCACCCAGCGCACCCTGCACTGCAAACAGCGTACGGCCGTCGCTACCCGCCAGCAGATGATCGATACGCGACAGGCCGGCCTTCTGCGCCCCCAGCGCCAATGCGCCAGCGGTATTGTCGAGCTCCTGTGCACTGCGCAGTCCACTTTGTGGCCCCATCTGCTGCAGGTGCCGGCGCGCATCCTCGAACAATGCGTTGCCGGGCTCACCGGCATGCGACATGTCGCGTGCAATGGTCTGCGCCGGCGCACCGACTTCGCCGCGATCCAGTCGCGCCATCACGTCCGGCGTCAACTTCTGCTGCCAGACCTCAAATCTTTGCCGGCGCGCCTCGATGCCATTGAGCGCGCCGTTGAGCGCATAAGTTGCTTCTCGCACATCATGGCGCGCCCCCTCCGGCACCCGTGTCTGCCACTGCCATACGGCAATACGGCCTGCGTGCTCGGGCTGCGCTGCCAGCTCCGGGTGATTCACCAGGTCCAGATCCAGCGCCTTGCCGGCACGCTCGTAATTCTCCTTGCCGACCAATGGCAGATAGCCGCGGCCGTGGTACTTCAGAGCGTCACCAGGCGCGTCGTTGCCCATGCGCCCGCCGTACATCAGCTCAGCCAGGTTTTCCGGGCGACCACGCAGCGCTTCCTGGCGGGCGCTCTCCAACGCGGCGTTGCCATTGCGCCATGCAGCCTCCACCGGGATCTGCGAGATTCCCCGGGTGAAGTTGAAGCTCTCGTTGAGCCGGCTCAAGCCGCGCGACTCGTGCCCTGCCTGGGCCATGAAATTGGCCAGTTCAAGCGGGGAGTCGATGCCGGCTTTGGTCGCCTGTCGCAACAGCTGCGACTCTCTATCGGTCGACACAGTGCAACTCCTGAATCTTCATCAGCGCGGATTCCCTTCCGCCGGTTGGAGCTTGGCTCATGGAAGCGACACCTCGGCAACACTGGATGGGTCGAAGTCCTCGAACCTCACCCTGCCCAGCTCCGCCGCCGAGTAATCCCGGATGTTGGTCGCTTCGGTCTCGATATCCACGACCTTGCGTCTCACCCCGTCAACCCAGCAGGCCTCGTCCGCGGGCGCATAGCGGAACCGGTAGGTGCTGCTCCAGCGCTCGCGGCTACCGCCGTTGGTGATCACGCTGAAGGTGCCCTTCTCGACCATTGCATACGCAAAAGGGTCGCCGGCCAGGCCACCTCGGGTGGAACACGGCACCAGCTTGTCGTTGCGCGCGGCCAGCTGCCAGCGCCCGCGCCCATCACCGCGCAGCAACAGCAGCACCCGGTTTGGCCCGTGCTGGCCGGGCACCAGCCCTTCCGGCGTCGGCTGGTCGATGACCAGCAGCTGATACTCGATGCCATCGCCGTTGAGTTCGCCCCTGACGGCTTCCAGCAGGTTCGCACCGGACGGAACAAATGCCAGGGCATCGTCCATGTGTGCGCCAACCCTGTCTTCCATCCCCTCCCACTCCTTCAATGTGGTCATGCCGATACCCGCCTCCCTGCCCAGCCGGAATGCGGTACTCCGGCTTATCCGCGATCGCGCGGACAGGGATCATAGCCTTGCGTACGGCAAGACAGCGATGATGGCGAGCGTTACCCGATGCAGGGGCTGACAGAGTCCTCATTGGACGGAAGAACTCCTGCATTCGGCGGCACTGGCGCGTCATTTTCATGACGCGCGAGGAGCTTACCGCGAGGCGTTCTGCCGCGTCGAAGTCCGAGGAAATCGAAAAGCGGAATTGATCACAGAAAACGAGGCTTAGCGTGAATGGCGCCTTACCTGATGAACAGATCTGCCGTGCAGGCCGTTCTGGCGATCCCGCATTGCCCCTGCGGCAGCTGCCTCCATGCCGCCTTCGCGTTGCATTGCTGCATAGCGACAATGACCGCTCCCTGTTCGGACATGGCGGTGGCAACGCTGGTGGTTTCAGTGCCCAGGCCCGCGTGGGCGACCGCCACGCATTGCGCCTGGAACAGGGTCGCCAATGTGCATTCGCCCTTCCCGAACTCCTTGCACTCCTTCATGGATGCGCGCTTGGCCTTGCTCCGCGAACGCATCGAGTTGCTGATGAAGGTATCGCCGCGGGCATCCATTGCCACGCCGCGCACGGTCTGCGCCCAGCTGGGGCGATTGTTGTACGGAGAGCCCGAGCTGTTCACCGGAATGGGTGCACAGCCCTGTACACCCTGGCCAACGATGGGATACATGCCCTGCGGGCAGTTGCCTTCGGCAAGCGCGTTGAATGGCAACATGCCTGCAATCAGCAGGCACGGGAGGAAAGCGAGGTGGATTCGTTTCATGGGGAGACTCATCCCTTTGCTGCCCATTGTGAAAGGTGGGACGGCCTGAGCGGACGATCGTTGCCCAAACTTGCCTCCCGGATTGGGAGGGCTCCGCAGAGCAAACAAGGCCCAGGCTGGCCGGGTACCAGATCATTGGAGAACTCGGCGATTCCAACCGGAGTGCTCTGCAAGCCCCATGGTCGCGCAGCCACGCTGAACGCTCAAGGTCAATCGCGTCAGACTGTGCATCAACGCAGGCTAGACTGAAGTAAATCACCCAGTTGAAATAGAGCCGGGGCACAGCAAGCTACTGGCGATCACATAGACGCCGTCGCACCAATATCGCCTTCACGTCGGCATGTCGAAGCTTGCCCTAGCCGTTGCCCTGAGAAATCAACACGCTCCAGATACTGGCCGTCAGGATCCTTTAGCTAGAACGCCTCATAGACCGGCTCAGAACACGCTGAGTAGGCGACTTTGCATTGCGTTCCAGCCGGATCCACGCAGATCTTTTGTGCCTGCGCAATGGCTTCCTTCAAGTCTTGACCGCTCGCAACGCCACCACGCGCCCCATTGCCTTGGCTCTGAGGAACGACCCAAGCGGCGCACTGGTTTCGGTACGCGATGAGTATTCGGCAGTCGCGAGCAGCGCGCATGCCGCATCCCTCGAGAGCGACACGCTCCGCATCCTCTTTCGTCGCCCTCCCTGTCGCCACGCCTGCTTCGTTCGTACTGGGCGAGGAAGCAATGGCACCCCACGTCTTATGCCACTGGCCAGCGGGTTCCGCCCCACGGGCGCTCCCCCCCGCTCCAGGGATGGGGGCACACCCCCCCACCCCTTGATCGCCGATGGGGTACTGGCCGGCCGGGCATCGGCCCTCCGCATTGGCGTTATTGGCAACGAGGAGTGCAGCAAACAGCAGCGTCAGAGTCACGAACGCCGGATTACCGCGTAAAGGTTTGAAATCGGCCATTGTCTTGAATCTCTGAAAATTCACGGCGCCTCAGTCTCACAACTCATTGAGCTGTTGCATTTCCTCGCATACCTGGGCTTTGAGTCGGAGCAATCGCGTTATTGACAACAGGGGAGGTTGCTGCGACAGGCGCCCCCACCGAACCACGATCTCCCGACGGCGCCGGCGGCGGGGCCGACATGCCCGGCGGACGACCATCGGCACTCGGCGAGGCACTTGCGCCACCGCCTATCTGCGAATATGCCATGAAGGTGCCCAGGGTACCCTGGAAGAACATCGCTGCCATTGGGGGTGTAGTCAGGATCAACGCGGTGAGGATCAGGCCCATGCCTCCCTGCTGCATCGCCTGGCTGGTCATGCCGTCGGACATGCTTTCCTTGAGGATGAACTCCTGCACCAGCGCTGTGGTCCAGAAAGTGGCCGCTACACGTACCACCATGTCCAGTGCAATGGAGACCATCGCTGCAAGTACGGCCATGGAGAACATCGTGCCGATGCCGTAGAACAGCCAACGTTGGAATAACTGCTTGGTCTGGTCGAACAACAGGCAGAGGATGAACAGGGGGCCAAAGCCGATGAACAGCGCCATGGCGATTTCATACAGCATCAGCATCGCACCAGCGGTGATGGCTGGACCTGCGGTGCCCATGCCGATGAAGAACAGTGCCCGCTTCTTGTCCTCCAGCAGCTCCCCGTCATTCATGATCTGGATGGCGTCGATACTGGAAAGCGCCACCTGCATCCATGCCAGGCTCTTGTCGATCTGAGCTTCGGGTGACTCGTTCGAGCCCGTCACAACCTTCGTGATTTCTGCCTTGACGTCGTGGGTGAGGAAGCTCTGCAGATTGGTGCCGAACGCGCCCATCGTGGTGGCCGCGCTGACGATCAACGCCGCACGCGCCATATTTGTCACCAATACCATCATTGAGTCCCGGCTGCGGCCGGTCACGATGCGGAAGCCCTGCACCAGCACCCACAGGGTCATGAGCGTGAGGGCGATGCCGCCGACCCACTGCATCATTTCCCCCATCATGTCGATGCCGAACTTGTTTATCTTTCTTCGCAGGAAGTCGAAGATGAACTTGAAGAACACGAAATCCCCGATCGACTGGACACGCGCAACGTGCCCCATCAAATCCTGGAATCCGCCATTGAAGTCAAAATTGGCAATCGACCTGATCATTTCCGCAATCCCTTGATGTATCCCTACCGGACAACCTCATGGAGCGGGTGCCTATGCACCTGCCCCGAGCGGCGTCAGTCGACGTGCAAAGCGCGTTCCAATGCAGCCGTCTTGACCAGCTGCGAGATGACGCCCGGCTTGCCCTTCAATGCCACGCGCGCCAGCACGCGCTGATTGGCCATCATTGACTCCTGATAGGCGTCGTAGGACCGCATGCGCGCCTCCCACTCCTGCTGCAGCTTGGAAATATCGTTTGCCGTACGCAGGGAGTCACTGTTCACGGCCGAAAGAGTTCCCGCAAGATTGCCATCGGCGCCGCCTCGCCAGCCCATGATCTCAGACAACGACGCGTTGATACTGGGAATGGTCTTCTCGATGAAATCCACCGTCTCGTTGCGCTTCCGGTTTTCCATCATCTGGATGTTGACGCACAGCTGCTGCTGCTGCGCGTAGAGATCACCGGAGGTATCCAGCACAAACTTCTTCAGCAGGCTGCCAGCGCTGAAGCCCGCAGATGTACGGCAGAGGTCGGCGACCATATAGTCGTCTGGAACCCGCTCCAATGTGGCGCCTGGCGGCAAGCCGAAGTTGTTGATCATGCCCTGGATCTGGACAAGCGCGTTCTGATATTCCTGGAACGTCCTTCTCCAGCGATCAACCTGAGCCGCATACTCCAGCCCATCAGCCTTGAGCTGTGCTTTTCCTTGGGCAACATCCTTCAGCGCCTGCGCGAGATTACTGAAGTCGATAACAGGGTAGCCACCGGCCGAAACCGACGTGGCGGAGAACATGACCATGCTCCCCAGCAGGATGGCTGCCAGGCGCTTCTGACGCAGACCGCGGTGGCGCTTGTGAATTCGGGATGTCATGCTCATGTTCTTCTCCAGGGGAATGGATTTCATTCGGCGCTGTCTGATCCAGGGCTTTCAAGCCGCATCGGTTTTGGCAGAGGCCTTGTCTCTACCAGAGCCCTTTCGGTTCTTGTAGAAGTCCTCCAGCCACTGCTCCGGCGTCAGCTCATCCACGGTGATCCGATTGCGGACTGCAGCCGTCTGCAGCACCCGATGCATGATGTCGATGTTGTCGGTCGAGGCCGAGATCACCGACAGGATGTCGTCCATGCCACGCAGGTTGAGCTGGCAGACACTGGAGGCATGGCCCTGCTTGACCAGGAAGCAGCGCGAGCGCTCGTCCAGTGCCGTGACCACCTTGAACTCCGCCTCGGTCAACTTCAGGCCGTCCATGTAGTCGCTCTTGCTGGCGTTCGGGTTCGGCAGCAGGATAAGCGTGGCGGTCTGCTCGATCAGGGCAGCGGAGATATCACTCTTCAGCGCGTCTTCCGGGCTCTGCGTGGCGAAGATGCCCAGGCCGTTCTGCTTACGGATGGTCTTCTGCTTGTTCTTCGCGAACTCCTTCAGGCCACCCTCGCCGTCCAGGATCTTCCAGAATTCGTCCATTACATAGATCAGCGGTCGACCGTCGATCAGCGATTCCAGGCGGTGCAGCAGGTAATTGATGACCGGGACGCGCACTTCGGGATTGTCGATGATGTCGGTGTAGTCAAAGCCGATGATGTTGGCCTTGCTCAGATCCACCGTATCGATCGGATTGTCGAAGACCCAACCCAGCGAATTGCCCGAAGTCCAACGGCGCATGCGCGCATAGAGGCCGTCGTCGCCCATGTTGGGCAGGCTCTTCTGGAAGTTGGTCATGCTGCGCAGATGCATCGGCGTATCGAGCATGCTCTCCACCGCACGATAGATGTCCTCTTCCTCGCGGGCGCTGTACTCGCGCTTGCCGGCCAGCACCTTGATCAGGTCGGCCAGGAACTGCACGTTCGCTTCGTTGTTCTCGCACTGGAACGGGTTGAAGCCAGTCGGCGCACCGTTCTCCAGGGCCAGATAATTGCCACCGCAGGCACGCACGAAGATCTCCGCACCACGGTCCTTGTCGAAGAAGAAGATGGTCGGTGACGGTTCGTACTTCTGAACCTGGCTGAGCAGGAAGTTGATCAGCGCGGTCTTGCCGGTACCGGACTTGCCGATCACCATGGTGTTGGCGATCGCCTTCTCACCCAGCGAATTCTCGGATGGATGGGTGGCATGGAAATTGAAGTAGTACGGCTGGCCGTTGGTGGTCTGCAGCGTGGTCACGCAGTCGCCCCACGGGTTGTTGTGCTGCTTGCCGGTGGCGAAGTTGTGCAGCGGCGACAGGCCGAGGAAATTCAGCGAGCTGACGTTGGCCAGCCGCGTGCGGAAGCGCCAGTTGGCCGGCAGCTGCGAATAGAACGACGAGGTGACTGCCAGATCCTCCTTGGTCGACACGAAACCGGCGTTGGACAGCTCGGCACGGGTCGAGGCCACGTTCTGCGACAGCTTCGCCTGGCTGTCGCCATACACCGCGATGATGAAGTGGTATTCGCCCAGCACGAAGTTGCCTGACGACAGATGATCCATCGCCTGGTCGAGTTCGACGATCTGACTGACCGCCTTGTCGCCCGACGAGATCATCATGCCCTTGGTCCGGTCCAGCACCTTCAATGCGTCCTGACGCCCCATCGGGCTGAACGAATGGGTGATGACGTACTCGTAGTCCAGATACTTCAGACCATTGAGGATGCCCGGATAGGTCCCCTCGGCATATTCCTTGACATTCAGGATCGCGCCGAAATGATTGACGCCATTGGGCGTATTGATCACGAAATCGCCGGTCTTGGCCGAGAACATATGACGGCTGACCGGAAGATAGTCTTTCACAGGCGCCGACAGCACCGGTACCGGCTCATCGATGCGGTTGATCAGGTAGCCGAACAGCTCAAGCGTTTCGGAAAACACCACGCCGTTCTTGGCTTCGTACATACCGAGCCGGTAAGGCGCGTAGTCGCGGATCACAGCCTCGACGTTGCCGGCGAGCTCCATCAGCTTCTCGACGGCCTGCTCCTGCTCGGCGCGCAGCTTGTCCACGTTCGCGGACTTCTCCACGAAGCGCTTTCCCGCCACCACCGGGCGATAGATCATCGTCAGGTACAGCTCGTTCTGCATGATGCGCTGGGAGGACAGCATGCCCATGTACTGGTCGGACACATCCTGGTTGAAGCGCTGCTTGTAGTAGCTCTTTCCCTTCAGGGTGCGACGGCGCCGGATGTCATGCACCCAGAAGGCAACGTTGACGAAATCCGGCGCGCGCAGCGTCTGCAGCAACCGGTTGAAGGTGTTGTGCCGATGCTCAAGCTCCCATTCTTCGCGCCCCACGAACGGCAGCCCTTCCAGGTGCCACGTCAACAGGTAGTCGCCGCCCGTGGTCTTCACCACATTCGGAGCCACGTGCGACGACAAGGGGATGAATTCGCTGATGGAGGTATCTGGGTTGAACATACGACTGCTTCCAAAAGGTACTGCCGACAAAGATGCGGAGTTGGCCAGGCGGGCGTTCAACGCCCGCCTGGCCGGATCCAGCCCTCAATCCCTGGGGGCTGGCTTGTTGCGGTAGTGATTCGGGTTGAACACCCACATGCCATCATGCTCCTGCACGTTGCGCACCTTGAGCTTGAACATCAGGCGCAGGCCCAGCAGGCGGAAGATCATCTCGTCACGCTTGGCCATCTGCCGCATGATGAAAATGGCCACCGGGATGGTCAGCAGAAACCAGAAGTTCGTGTACATGCTCAGCAGCAACAACCCACCCGCCACCATGAAAAATGGCAGGTAGGGAACGCCCAGGAACATCGCTGGGCGCGTGCAGCCCCGGAACAGGACGTTCTTATGCACTGTAGTACTGGACGGCGTGCTTGATCATTTCAAACGCCATGCCAGCGCCGTCGCCACCACCGACCTTGTCGCAGCTGCCAGCCTCCTTGCCGAGCAGCATGCGCGCGATCTGGCCTGCCGCGCCGATCAGCACACCGCCGATGAGGATCGGGGCCACGTCACCGATGCGCTTGTGGGCAAATGCGATCTGGTAACCGGCGAAGATCACGGCGATCGTGACCACGGCGATCGAGGCCATGTTCAGCAGACCGTTGATGTTGGAGAAGAAGCCGCAGACCTTGCCATCGGTGCCGCCGAAGTCGGTACCGCCTGCCAGGGCCTGGGGAGCGAACACGGCACCTGCGAATGCGACGGCCATCAGCATGGTCTTCAGCGTGCGCTGGGCCTGGACGAGGTCGAGATTGAATCGCTTCATGGATTGATTTCCTTGTTGATGGACTAACACAACTGAATCGACCAGCCGGGGGACCGGTCGCACCACGACTTCGTCAGAACACGAAGGCCGCATCCCCTGCGGGAATCTGCTGCACCGGCGCACGGGGCGCCGGTGCGTTGTAGAAATTCTGGGTGTCCGCTGCCGGCGCGTTACGCTCATTCCAGGGGCGCAGCATCACCGGCGCGTTCGCGCCAGCAGCCATCCCGGGCAGCTGTTGCGGCGTGGCTGCCCCACCGTGCGCCGCACCAGGCTGCTGATACTGCTGCGGAGCCTGCTGCGGCATGTCGTTTCCGCCCTGCGCCTGTGGCTGCATCATTCGATCGACCGAACCCAGCACCACGCGCGATACCGCTTGGTCGGCGATGTTCAGCAGGCTGCCGCGGGCCATCGCACCGGTGGATGGGTAAACGGTGTAGGCCCGGGCCGGGTCATTGGACGGCACGTACACCGGCGCACTGGCCTGGGCGACGATGCGTGCCTGGGCCGGCGAGGCCGTCTGCGGATGATGTTCGACCCTGACCACCCGACGCTCACCACGGCTGACCACGTCAATCGGCGCGACGCCGTTGCTTGCGACCTGCTGACCGCGGCGGATCGAGTCATAGATCTTCTGCACGTACCCGTGACGGAAGCCGGTCTCGAAGTTGCCCGAGTAGTAGCAGCTGAACGACTTGCCCCAGTCACCACCGGAGCGCTTGTAGCAGTCGGCGAGGATGCGCGAACCCGCCTGCAGGTTCGGGCACTGCTGGAAGGCCTTCTCGTAGGAATCCAGCCCGTACTTGCCCAGGTTGTAGCGGTTGACCTGGGCCAGGCCAATGGAGAAGTTGTAGCCCTTCTCCTCCAGCATGCGAACGGTGGCCAGCGCCTCGTCGAGAGCCTTGGGCTGGCGCACCAGGGCGCCGCCGACCACGCCGATGGCATAGGGGTTGCGCGACGATTCCACGTTGATGACGTGCTGCATCACGTCCATCGAGACGGCCATTTCCGGGCACGCCATCATTTCCAGTCCTGGCAGCATTGGTCAGCCCTCCTGCCCCTGGGCACGCCCAGGATTGAAGTCGATGCCGGTGATGTAGCGCGAGCCGGCATGCGCCTTGATATGCACGACGATGTCGATGGTCATCATCAACAGTCGCTTGATCACGTTGAACTCCAGGCCCGAACCCTCCGCCGAGGCCTTCACCATCAGCGCCAGCTGATCCCACGTCTGCTCCGGGCTGCCGGCATGGCAGCTGGTGATCGATCCCGGGTGGCCGGACGCGCAGTTGCGGATGAAGTAGAACGCTTCGTCACCGCGCAGCTCGGCCAGGATGATGCGTTCGGGCTTCATGCGCAGGCAGGCTTCCATGCAGCTCTTGGCCGTCACATTGCTGGTGCTCTGCCCGCCCTTGGAATACAACAGGTGCACAACGTTGGGTTGGGTCAGGAACAGCTCGCGCGCGTCCTCGATGGTGACCAGGCGCTCGTTGTCCGGGATATGGTTGACCAGCGCCTTCATGAAGGTGGTCTTGCCGCTACCGGTCGCACCGGATACCACGATGTTCTTGCGGTACATCACCGCACGCCGGAAGAACTCGGCGTACTCTCGCGAATGACGCAGCTCCAGCAGCTCGCGATCCTGCTCGCTCAGACTGCCATCCTGTTCCAGGATCTGGTTGAAGAAACCATCCTCGTGGTACTGGGTGAGCGACTTGGTGTGCTTGGACGGCAGGCGGATCGTGATCGAAACCTTGCCGGCATCACAGGCAGGTGGAATCACGAACTGCGCACGCTGGCCGGTGGGGAACGTGAGCGACACCACCGGATCGGCATCGGTGATGCGCTGGCCGGTGTTGCTCTCGTTCACCACTGCCGTGCAGAACTGCCGGGCCCGCTCGAAGGTCAGGCCCGGCACGTCCACCCGCTGCCACCCGGCCCGGGTTTCCAGGTACAGCTCACCGGGACGGTTGATGCAGATTTCCGTCACTTCCGGGGATGTCATGTACTCGGCGATGCCCAGCACTTCGTACTGATAGCGCAGGAAATCGCTGGAAACGAGGGCGAGGGGTGACACTTCGGCGTCCATGGTTGTTCTTCGGGTTACCGGCGCGGGTTGAGCACGTTGGTGAAGTCAACGTCCTTTGCGACGTAGACGTTCACGATGGTGCCCTGGTTGATGGTTACAGTCGGCGGGCGATTCGAACTGGTCAGGGCTTCGTTGGCGAGACGCTCCATCGTGCGCGCGGTGGCGCTTTCATAAGGCGAACGAACGGCGAAACCATTGCTGGAAACCGTCGTCGACTCTGGGCCATGCTCGGCTGCGGCGTACTTGAAGGCGTCGGCGATCAGGCTGATCATCAACGCCGATGCAATGCGACTACCCCAGTGCGCGCTGTACTGGCCAGGATGACCGGCACCACCCAGCTGATCCACGCCCGGGCTGGACATGGCCACGTCGATGCCATTGGGCGTGGTGATGCGATCCCAGATCACTTCCACGCGCTTGCCCTTGGGACCGCCACCGTACGCACCATAGATCTTGGACCCCTTGGGCAGCAGCAGGCTGCGGCCGTTGATCGAGTAGACCGGTTCGGTCAACAGGCACGACGTATAACCTGCAAGATCGGTGATGATGCGGGTCTCGAGTACACAACGCAGATAGGTGCCACGCACCAGCAGTGCGTCGGGGCTCCGGATGTAGGAAGCATTGGACACATCCTCCACATCAGGCCCGCGGCGCACCTTGGCCGGCGGAGCATTGCCGTTCTGCGCCTGCAGCGCAGCCAACGTGGCCTGCATGTAGGGATCGTCGTTGTCCCCTGCTGCGGCTTGGCCGCCAGCGTCGCCCGTGCCCACGCCTGCGCCACCACTACCGGCAATGCGGCGATCCAGCAGACTCGGGCCACGCTCGACCTCGCGCTCGGGTTCGGCACGAGGAATGAACGTCGGGCCCATCGTTTCCTGCGGCGGTGGCGGCAGCATCGGAATGGGCTCGGCGGCTTCCCGGGCGGCCTCGCGAATCGCGGAGGGTGCAATGATCGGCAGGTCGGGGGTGCTCGAACGTGCAACCTGCGGCGGCGCCTTGGCTTCTTCAGTGTCTTCCTTGCCCTTGCGCAGCAGCAGGAAGCCCATGGCCAGCAACAACACCAGGATGCCGCCGAGGAACAACAGCGCCTTGCGGTTCAAGCGCTGCTCTTCCGCAGAGCGAAGCTGTGGGGCACTGGCATCCAGATCCGGCGCCGCCTCTGCCTGCGCGTGCCCGTAGTAAGGGTTCGCCGGTGGCTCCTGAGCCGCAGGCCCCTGTCCGTACGGAGACGGATTCGGATCGTTTTCGGGAGTGTTCTGCTGGCTCATTTCTTCACGTTCCTTCGCAGGCCGACGACGAAGTCGCCGTGGCGGATGACCAGGTACGGGTACGTCCCGTGCACGATCAGCGTATTGCCCTCAACCGTGGTGTTGACCACGAAATCCTCGCCATACTCCTTCTCGCGACCGAATACGGCCGGGAAGATACCGGTCTTGTACTCGGGCGAGTTGGGCAGTTTCAGATAGGTGAAACGGCCATCGTCGTAGGCGTTGACCGGGACCAGCCATCCCATCTTCTTGGCCTTGCTGGTCGAATAGGAGTAGTTGAAGTTGTATTGGCGATCCTTGGCCAGCTCGGTACTGAGCAGCGGCTGCGCCTCCTCCTCGACCGCCGACTGGGCAGGGCCGAACACAGTGTCATTCGGATAGACGAATGCGATCTTGTACTGCACGCCGGCGCGACGGGCCTGCTCAAGCTGGCGCCAGTCGGTGGCAACGACCTTCAGCTCGAAAATGTACGAATGGGTCTCGGTACGCACCATCATGTTGGTGTCGACATCGACGTTCTTCGGCTTGAGGTAGAACACGTTCTCGCGACGGGTGAGTTCCCAGCCGCTGCTGAAGCCGGTGCTGTAGTCGAGGATCTTCTCGTTCGGGCTCAGCTCGATCTGGGTGGTGAGGCCCAGGCCGGTGCGAACCGGGTAGATGCGGTCCTTCTCATACTCGTAGTGGTCAACTGCCTGTGCCATCGCCGCGCTGGAAAACACCAGCGACAGCAACGACAGCAGCGCCCACGCGCTTACCCTGATTTTTCGACTACTCATCGGTTGCTTGCTCCATCAGCATTTCCGGTGGAATGGTTCGGTGCCGGCATCATTGCCGGCTGTCCCGGCGCGCCCTGCCCCGGCATCGGCTGCCCCTGCATGGGCGCACCCTGCATTGGCTGCATCTGCCCATTGGCCGGCACTGCGACAGGCTGACCGGTGGCGGGATCGATCATGGTGGCTGCGCTCGGATTGTTCGGAACGTACATGCCCTGCGCCTGTTGTGCAGCGAGCTGTGCCTGTTGCGCAGCATCCTGGGCCTGCTGCTGCATGGCACCGTCATCCGGCACGGGCACGCCGCGCGCATAGTCGTTGTCGACACGGTACTCCGTGACCTGGAACGCCAATGGATTGAGCACGCGGTCCTGTTCGGAGAGCGCCAGATTCTGGTTGTACTGGAAGCGCATGGTGACCAGCTGGTTGTCCAGATAGGTCGATGCACCGCTGCGCTTGTCGAGCAGGCTGCGCTGGATGCGCACGGACGCGCCACGGAAGCTGCCGTTCGCCTGCACGCCCAGCGGGGTGATGCTGAGGATCTTGACCCTGATAGCCTTGCCCCGGCCGTACATCACGAACGGATTCTGCGGATTGTTGCTGGCATAGCGCTGCTTCATGCTTGCGGCGACGGCATCACTGGACATCACGAACACCAGTTCCCAGTCACGCAGGCCCATCACCGCCGAGTCATACGATTCGCGCGCGAGCACGTACTGGGCGACGTTGCTGCGATTGATCGCTTCGTTGGTGGTGATCGTCTCGCCCTGGAACGTGCCACTCAGGCGCGCGACGGTCGCGGTACCCGTGTAGGCATCGGCCATCACCAGGAACGGCACCTTCTCCTTCAGCGGCAGCATGTAGTAGTAGCCGCCCGCCAGTGCGAGCGACATCAGCAACGAGCCTGTGGCGACCCACCATGCGCGCCGCTCGCTGCGGCGTGCCATGTCGGCCACGGTGATCTCGTAGCTGACCGCCTTGGCGACCGACTGCTCGACCTTGGGACTATTGCCGGGATCCTTCTTGCGGAACATGGATTCTTCCGTACTGCTGAAACATCAATGGGCGTGGCACCCCTGCGACAGGCGCGGGGAGCGGCACGTTCGATGATTTCGAGGTGGACTCAGGTGCCGCTGTTGGAATCAGCGCCCTGCGCCGACGCGGTCGGCGTCGAGCCAGCGCTCTGCACAACGATCTGGTTGCCAACGATGGAGACGGAGATGCCCTGCGCTGCATAGGCTGCGGTCAGATCGATCACGGCCTGCTGTGCGTTGGTGGTGTCGATGTTCGAGACCGCGCCATACAGGGTGAAATCCGAGCTGAGGCGGTAGTCCAGCGTGCGCCCGGAATCCTTGGCCCAACGCTCGAGCATGGCTTTGAGCGTGCCATCCATCGGCGAGGCCTGGTAGACGTAGCTGGAGTACAGCGGAATTTCGGTCGTCGTCGCAGCAAAGCGGTTGACCGGCTTCCAGCGGCCTCCGAAATCCGGAGCGGACTTGGTGGCGCAACCGGCCACCATCAGCGCCGCCACTGCGGCGATGGACATTTTCGCGATAAACGCCTGATTCATACGGGCTTCACTTTGACGTACGAAAAAGCAGTCCCGAGCATTGGTCCCCTGGTCGTCCGGCGCTGCATCGCGCACGCCGGAATCGGAGGGACACGCTGTGTGCAGCGCACCCACTCCGGCTCCCCTGCAGCCCAAAGGCTGCCAACCAGGTCGCGGGGCCATCGGCGCAGCCGACAACACATCCGCATACCTCACCAACGTCGAAACCATCCTTGTTTCCATGGCACAAACTCCTGGCCACCCTGCTGCTACATCTTTGACATCCAGCACACACTTCTGGACGACAGACACAGGGTCGCACAACCACGCGTCAATTCCATGTCAGACAAGTCTGAAAATCTATGAACAAATGCCAAATTCTTGACCGAAATCACGAATTCACATTCTTAACTTCGAATCAAATTCACAAATTAAGCGTCGTGAATTAGACATTCAGCATCGGAACGTCCACCTTCGGCAGCAGCCTCGAAGTGAAGTAGCGGTCCTTGTAGTAGCGGATCTTGTCGCACTTCACCGGATGCGGTATGCCCTCATACAGGAACACCTCCATGTCCGGCCCCATTGCCTTCAGCTCCTGCGGCAGCATCAGCGCGCGCCGTTCCTCGGTGAAGTTGTGGGTCTTCTCGCGGGCATGGGTGACGTTCTTCTTGCGCACCGTGGTGTAGCCCAGCATGTCCGAATAGTCATTGGCATCCTGTTGCTCACGCGGCGCGTACAGGATCTGCAGGGCATGGTTGGTGATGATGGTGCGTGACACTTCCCGGCCGTAGGTGGCGTCGAGCTGGGACATGCTCTGGATGATCGGCAGCAGGCGGATGTTGTAGCCAGCCATGTAGGACACCGCCGAGGCGATGATCTCCACTTTGCCGATCGAGGTGAATTCGTCCATCAGCAGCAGGCACTGGTACTTCAGGTCCGGGTTGGACTTGGGCAGTTCCTTGGTGTTGAGGTTGATCAGCTGGCTGAAGAACAGGTTGATGATCAGCCGGCTCTCGGCCAGCTTGTTCGGCTGGATGCCGATATAGATGGTCATCTTCTTCTTGCGGACATCAGTCAGCAGGAAGTCGTTGCAGCTGGTGGCCTTGTCCAGCACCGGATTGATCCAGGGATTGAGCGGTTCCTTGAAGGTGCCCAGGATCGAGGCGAAAGTCTCGTCAGCCTGGGACAGCATGTTGGCGAATGCCGAACGTGCGTTGGCGCTGAGGAACGGCCGCTCCGACAGGGTCTTGAGGTACTTCTTCAGGTCGGTGCCGTCGCCGGAGGACAGACGGTACACCGCACCGAGCGTGGGCGTGCCGGCGCCGCCCGGGAAACCGCTACTGCGCTCGTCGTCCCAGTTCTCGAACAGATACAGGGTGAACGCCATGAACGCGTTGCGCGCCTGGCTGACCCAGAATTTCTGGTCCTCGGCCCCGTCCGGATACAGCATCGCGGCGATGCTCATCAGGTCCGACACCCGGAAGGCCGGATCATCGGAGACGTAGCTGAGCGGGTTCCAGCGGTGCGTGCGCCGGTCCTCGGCGAAGGGATTGAACAGATAGATTTCCTGGCCCTGGCTGGCGCGCCAGCCACTGGTCAGGTCGAAGTTCTCCTGCTTGATGTCCAGCACGACCAGTGATTCGCCGTACTCCAGCAGGTTCGGGATGACCACGCCCACGCCCTTGCCCGAGCGGGTCGGCGCGGCCAGGATCACGAACTGCTGGCCATCCAGGCGCACCAGCTTGCCGCCATGGCTGCCGACCACGATGCTCTGGCCGGTCTTCTTGAACATGCCGTGCTTGGCCAGGTCGGCGCCGGTGGCAAAGCGCGCATCGCCGTGCAGCGAGCGCTTGTCCTTCTTCAGCAGCAGCACCAGGCCGGCCACCAGCAGCACCAGCAGGGGCAGGCCGAAGCCCACGTAGCCCGCCCATTTGATCTTGCCCACGAAGGGCGCGACCTGCGGTTGGCCGATGGCGTGGACGTACTGGTAGTAGGTGTTCCAGGTGAACAGCTGGGTGTCCAGCCCTAGGAACAGCAGGGTCAGATAGCCAGAAAACACGAAACCGAGCAGCAGGGTCGCCAGCGTGATGATGGCGATGAGCAGATACTTCTTACTGGGCAACACCCGAATCCTCCATGATGCGCACGCGGCGCGACGGCCTAGCGGTGGCGCCAGCGCGACGCCTTCTTCCGCAGGTGGTTCTCGTTTTCCAGCCCGGGCTCCTCGCCCTCTTCACGCACCAGTTGCAGCAAGCGTTGGCGCGCTTCGGCCAGTGATATCAGGTCGGTCAGACGATCCCCATCGTCGGCGACGACCGCATGGCCGACCACGTCGCCGGGAGCGTACACCGGCTCGTAGGACACCGCTACCAGCTGATAGCGCCCACGGGTTTCCAGCACATGCCTGAATTCCTGCATCTCACTCCTCCTTGTCGGGGCAGCACTGCGTCCCCTGCCTCGCCATCATGCCCGTGGCAGCGTCATGGGCGCATCCACAACCGCTGCGGCGTTTGCGCGAAACTGTGCGCGGATATCCAAGGAGACTGCAATGGACTGGGTAGCACTTGCCCGCACGCTGGCCACCGAGGCCCACGCGGGGCAGATCGACAAGGCCGGCCAGCCTTACATCGGCCATGTGGCGCGGGTGGCGGCTGCGGTGCGCGGCGACGATGACGCCGAAGTGGTGGCCTGGCTGCATGACGTGGCCGAGGACTGCCCGGCGTTTGCCGCACGGATCGAGGTATTTCCCGCACCGCTGCGCGAGGCGGTGCAACTGCTCAACCGCGATGCAGCACCCGACGCGGACAGCTACTACGCGCGCGTTGCCGCCCACCCGCTGGCACTCAAAGTGAAGCGCGCCGATCTGGATGACAACGCCGATCCACAGCGGCTGGCGATGCTGGACGGAACCACGGCAGGGCGCCTTCGCGACAAATACGCTCATGCCCGGGCGGCGCTGGGCATCTGAGCCGGCCGCTAGGTGGCGCGGAGGGCCGGCGTGTCACCGATCAAACGCTGATTTACCCTGAGTGCTGCTGCTCCTGCTGCAGTGCAGCAGTACAATGGACGGCTCCCCGCCCCATCGCGCCCCCGCATGAGCCCCAACTCTTCCCTGGCTGCGCGGCTGACGCCACGTCAGCGCACCCTGATCATCCTCGCCCTGTCACTGGGTGGCTTCGCCATCGGCACCAGCGAGTTCGCCAGCATGGGCCTGATGCTGGAGATCAGCCGCGGCCTGTCGATTTCCGAAACCCAGGTCGGGCACCTGATCAGCGCCTACGCCATCGGCGTGGTGGTCGGCGCCCCGATCCTCGCCTTCGTGGGTGCCAGCTTCCCGCGCCGCAAGCTGCTGCTGGCGCTGATGGGCTTCTACGCGATCGGCAACCTGGCCAGCGCGCTGGCACCCAATTACGGCACGATGCTGGTGGCACGCTTCGTCGCCGGCCTGCCGCACGGCGCCTACTTCGGCGTTGCGATGCTGGTGGCGGCTGCGATCAGTCCTGCCGGCCAGCGCGGCCAGGCGATGTCGCGGGTGCTGCTGGGCCTGTCGATCGCGATCCTGGTCGGCAATCCGTTGACCACCTGGCTGGGCCAGCAGTTGAGCTGGCGCACCGCCTTTGCCCTGGTCAGCGTGCTGGCCATTGCCACGGTGGCGATGATCGCGCGCTTCCTGCTGCCGGACCCGGACGAAGTGCGTACCTCGCCGATGCGCGAACTGCGCGCCTTCAACACTCCCCAGGTGTGGCTGGCGCTGGCAATCGGTGCGGTCGGCTTCGCCGGCATGTTCTGCGTGTTCACCTACCTCGCACCCACCCTCGTGCAGGTCACCGGCGTGGCCGAATCGTGGATGCCGCTGGCAGTAGGCGTGTTCGGCATCGGCGCGATCATCGGCAACATCGCCGGTGGCTGGCTGGTGGACAAGTTCCACTTCAAGGCCGCCGCCGTGGTGCTGCTGTGGTCGATCGTGATGCTGCTGCTGTATCCGCTGGCCGCGCAGTCGGTGTGGACCATCGGCCCGATGATCATCACGGTCGGCACCATGGGTGCGCTGGCGGCGGTGCTGCAGACGCGACTGATGGATGTGGCCGGCGAAGCGCAGACGCTGGCGGCCGCCTCCAATCACGCCGCCTTCAATACCGCCAACGCACTCGGCCCGTGGCTGGGCGGCATGGCGATCAGCGCCGGCTTCAGCCCGGCCAGCACCGGCTATGTCGGTGCAGCCACCGCGATCGGCGGCCTGCTGCTGTGGTGCGTGGCGGTGATGCTGGACAGGAAGCGCAAGACCGTCGCCGCCGGCAACCACTGAAGAACGGACGACCGCATCCACAGGTCCATCGGTCGACTGCGCGGTTTTTGTCGCGCTCCTGACGCGCGATGAACACATTTCGTGGATGTGCATTTGGGCACAGTGCAGCCGACGCCGTTTTCTCGGCCTGCACCGGACCCGCAATGCACCACCCTCGCGCCCCTGCCCGCCACGATGCCATCGCCTTGCAGGCCGGCATGCTGGGCAGCGTGCTGGGGGTGGCGTTGTCCAAGGCCATTGCCTTGTCCGCGTTGGCAGCCGGTTCGATGATGGGGATCGGGCTGTGGGTGGTGGCCTGTGCACTGCTGGCTGCGTGGGCGCTCGCAGCCTATCTGGCCTGCCTGGCGCTGAGCCGTCGTGTGTTCGTGCTGATGGTGGCGCTGTGCATGGTGCTGATGATCTGCATCGCCTGACCCAGCAGGGGCCGGACTATCGCGCATTTGTTACAGAATAACAAGTGCAACGGGTCCGATTGTGCATGCCCGGCGTCACGGATTTGAATTCCATGGCCATCCTGGCATTACCCGAGGCCATCCCATGAACCTGCAGCCTTCATTCCGCGCCACCCTCACTGCCATCGCTCTGGCGTCGCTCAGCGCCTGCGCCACCTACGACGACAGTGCCATGCATCCGGCCTGCCAGGAGTCACCCCATCTGAAGGATCTGCCACGCGAGGTCGCTGCCCGCGAGAGCCGTTGCAACAAGGGTGTGGAAGTGTGGTCGAGCGAGCGCGGCGGCAGTGACAAGCCGCTGGACCTGAGCGGAAAGAAAAAGGATCTCTGAAATGGAGCGCTGCCGGTTGCCGCGGCTGTCTTGATCATGTCCATGCACCTGGCTGACTGGCCCATCACAACCGGCGCGCGACGATGGGGTCTCCCCACCCTGTCGAGATTCAGATGCCGGACACTGCCCACCCTGTCATTCGCGCGTTCGAGGCCGTGTTCGATCTGTCAGGGGGCGTGCAGCGCATCACCGCGCTCACGGTCACCTGCCGGCATTGCACATCGACCAGTTCGGCCAGTGAGGACAATCTGGTGCACTTGCCAGGTGGAGCATTGTTCCGCTGCGACGGGTGCGGCTGCCATCAACCGGTCAGCCATGCCCGGCTGTCGGACTGGCAACCGGCGTCGTTGCTGGGTATCTGAGGACCGCAACGTGGCAATGACTGTGGAACAGCGGAAAATACTCCAGGCCATCGCCGCTGCAGAACCGGTGCGCGGTGATGCCGCAACGTGGGCGGTGACCGCCGGATGGGCTGTACAGGCAGAGGACGGGGATATCGATCTCACCGAGGCTGGCCGGGATGCGCTCACCGCGCAGGCAGGTCGTGAGGGCTAGACCCGCCGCTCAGGCCAGCGTCGCCTCCCTTCGCGCTGCGTCGCGATAGCGGCAACCTGCGGAACAAAGGGTACATCGCTGCCACGTCGGCGGCGAAGTGGCGAGGTCTTTCATGTCGGCGGTGTGCAGAGCGTCATGACATGCGCTGGGCTATGCTGCGCCACCTTCCTGCGCCAATGGCGGCCATGCATCCTTTTCCCCTGCCAGTCTCTGCACCTGATCAGCTCGCTTACCGACTGCTGCAGGACAGTGACTGGGCCCGCTCGGCCACTGCCGCAAGCGCACCCGCCGAACTTCGCACGTTGCTGGCGATGATCCTGGATTCGCCAGAACCCCTGTGGCTTGCCTGGGGCAAGGAAGACAAGGCGTTCTTCTTCAATGATGCGTACCTGCCCATGCTGGGGGAAAAACTGCACGGCGCGATGGGCAATCGCCTGGAGGATGTCTGGGAGGACGTATGGCCGGACGTGGTGCAGGCCGTCAACGATGCCTTCGCCGGCACCAGCCGCAGCTTCAAGAACCTCCCGTTGATGATGGATCGCGACGGCACGCTGCGTGAAACATTCTGGACGTTCTCCTATTCGCCGCTGCGCGTCGGCTGCGGCAGCGTGGCCGGCATCCTGTGCGTGGTCAGCGAACAGACCGAACGGGTGATCGAGCGCGACCTGCACAGCCGCCAGGTCGCGGCGATCACCGAGCAGGCGCGGGAGGCCCATCTGGAACTGGTGCGCGCCCGCGAGCAGCTGCGCCAGTCGCAGAAGCTGGAGGCGATCGGCCAGCTCACCGGCGGGGTGGCCCACGACTTCAACAACCTGCTGCAGGTCATCACCGGTTCGGTAGACATGCTCCTGCACACGTGGCCGGCAGACGACACCCGGCGCCGCTACATCCAGGCCATTGCAACAGCGTCGGACCGCGCCACCAAGCTGACCGCGCAACTGCTTGCATTCTCGCGTCGCCAGAGCCTGTCGCCGGAGGTCTTCGACCTCTGCGAAAGCGTGCACGCGCTCTCGGATATCATCACCACGGTACTTGGCGCGCGCATCCAGGTGTCGTTGACATTGCCCGATACACCGATGCCGGTACTGCTGGACCGGACCCAGCTGGACACTGCATTGATCAACATCGCGGTCAATGCCCGCGATGCGATCGAGGGACACGGCAGGGTGACCATCCAGGTGGAGCAGGTAACCGCCGTGCCTTCGGTGCGCTTCGCCGCGCCGATGAAGGGCGACTTTGCCGCAATCAGTGTGACCGACACCGGAGCGGGCATCGACCCTGCGGTGGTTGACCGCATTTTCGAGCCCTTCTTCACCACCAAGAGCGTGGGCGCCGGGACCGGACTCGGTCTCAGCCAGGTATTCGGCTTCGTCAAGCAGTCAGAAGGCGAGGTGGACGTGCAGAGCCAGGCCGGCGCCGGCACCCGCTTTACGCTGTACCTGCCGCTGGCGCAGGCAGGAGAAACGACGGAACGGCCGGCGGCGCAATCGGGGCTGCAGCATGGGCATGGCGTCTGCGTGCTGGTGGTGGAAGAGAACGTCGACGTGGCCGAATTTGCGGTGGGCGCCCTGCGCGAACTCGACTACAGCGTGGTCCTTGCACGCAATGCGGACGAGGCCCTGGCCGAGCTGGAACGGGATGCCTCGCGCTTCCATGTGGTGTTCAGCGACGTGGTAATGCCGGGCATGAACGGCCTGGATCTGGCCCGTGCCATCCGCGCCCGCTTCCCGGAGCTTCCGGTGATCCTCACCAGCGGCTACAGCGAATTGCTGGCGCGGGATCCTGGCCATGGCTTCACCCTGCTGCGCAAGCCGTACTCATTGAAGCAGCTGGCCTCGGTGATGACCGAGACCGCGCGCCGCGCGCTGGCTGTGGTGGCATCGCCCTAGCCGGTCGCTCCCCGCGGCGGACCGAACCAGCATTCCAGCGAGGGCGCCAGCCCCGACGCATCGCCGCCGGCATCGCAGGCCCAGGCCACGATACCGTCAGGGCGGACCAGCAACGCACCCAGTCCCATCGCATCGCGCGCCGTGGATATCACGCAGGTAACCGAGCGTTGCCAGCGCGCAAAGACCGGGCCGAGTGAAACGCCGGTATCGAGCCCCAGCAGCACGCCCTTCCCTGCGCGCAGCAGCTCCCCCATGCGATCGCCATTGGCCAGCTGGACGTCAGGCACGCTTTGGCCAACCCACGGATGCTCGCCGTTGAACACCGCTGGTTGTGCCACGCCCCACAGCCGCTCAGCGAGATAGGTGGCACCGTCGCGGGTCGCGGCCAGGTCGGCGAAGACCGCCGCCAGCGCGCGCTGCCCTGGGCCTGGTCGCATCAACGCCACCTGCGCACGCGACCAGTCGAGCACCCGGGCGCCGATCGGATGACGCTCAGCCTGATAGCTGTCCAGCAGCGTCTCGGCGGCGTCGCCTCGCGCCACGGCGGCCAGCTTCCACCCCAGGTTCATCGCATCGCCGATGCCGAGATTCAGGCCCTGACCTCCCAGCGGCGAATGCATGTGCGCCGCATCATCAGCCAACAGCACGCGGCCGCTGCGATAGGCCGTGGCCTGGCGCCCGGCATCGGTCCATGTGGTGGCCAGATGCAACGCGGCGATCGTTGCCTGCCGCCCGGACACCCGCCGCAGCAACGCCTGGGCGGCGTGCAGGTCCAGTGGCCCGCGGTGGCCTGCGCCACCGTCGAAATCGGCCAGCGCCAGCACGCCCGGCGGGTTGAAATTGCACATGCCGTATTCGGTGAACTGACGCCCCGGGGTGAGCACCGACGGATCGGCCAGTTCAACCTGCAGCGTGTACCCGGTGAACTCCGGCGTGGTCCCTGCGAACACGAAGCCCGATTGCTTGCGTACCGTGCTGCGGGCGCCGTCGCAACCGACCAGCCAGCGGCCCCGCATCAGCCCGCGAACGGTCTGCACCTGCATCTGTGCGTCGTGTGCCTGCACTGCCTGCACCGTACAGCCCCGCTCGATCTGCACACCCAGTGACACTGCGCGCTCGGCCAGCACCGCCTCCAGCGACTGCAGCTCCACCGCCATCTGGGTGGGTACCGGGGTCGGCAGGCGATCACGCCAGCGCCCGCCGTCCACGTCATCCAGGGCGAAAGGAATGCCGGCGAAGTGGCCTCCCAGCGGCCGCGGTTGCGCCAGCCAATGGGCGGTGCCGGGCGGCGGTGCGCCCTTGTCCGGCTTCAGCACCTGGCGGGCCGCGACCGCGTCCAGCAGGCCGCGCCGATCCAGCGCTTCCAGCGTGGGCGCGTTCAAGCCGCGCAGGCCAAAGGGCAGGCGCTTCAGGGCTGAATCGGGCGACTCAGCCTGCTCCAGCAGCAGGACCGAACAGCCGGCCTGGGCCAGCTCGCAGGACAGGAACAGGCCGACCGGGCCGGCCCCGGCAATGACAACGTCGTACAGCATCAGGATCCCCGCTCTGCGCCGGCCCGGCGCTCTGGTGCGCACAATGTTACACTCGGTGTACGTTTACACAAGCCAACCGCCATGACCCCGCCCCAAGGCCGTCGCGAGCAACGCAAGGCACAGACCCGACAGGCAATTTCCGATGTCGCCACCGCGCTGATCATCCGGCGTGGCTTCGAGGCGGTGTCGATGTCCGAGATCGCCGAGGCCGCCGGAGTCTCGCGCAAGACGGTCTTCAACTATTTCGCCAGCAAGGAGGACCTGGTATTCGACCGCGACGAGGAGGCGCGGGCGTTGCTGCGCGAGGGCATGGCGGCGCGCCGCGGCATGACGCCGCTGGCCGCCTTCCAGTCGCTGGTGAGGGAGCTGCTCGACAGCGGCCATCCCCTGTTGCGGATCAATGCCGGTGCAGCGGCCTTCTGGGCCACCGTGGCCGACAGTCCGGTGCTGGTGGCGCACGCGCGACGGCTGCAGGCACTGCTGGCCGACGACCTCACGCTGTTGATGGCAAGCGCGGTCGGGCGGCCAGCGGATGATGCCGAGGCACGCCTGGGTGCGGCGATGCTGCTGGCGTCGATGGTGGCGGCCTATCAGGGAGGACTGGCCAGCCAGCAGGAGGGTGAGGATCCGCGCCAGGCGATGCTGCAGCTGATCGTGCGCGGCGGGACCGGCGTGCTGGTGGCCCTGGCCGGCACTCCGTATACCGACCCGGGCCCGCGTCCATAGTGCACCCGGGGGATAGGCCTCGAAGCACTGCAAATGCTAATCTTTCTCATTTGCAGCCCGGCCTCGTCCCTCATGCCCCTTCCAACCCCGCTCAAGCACGCCCTCTGCCTGGCGCTGCCCCTCTCCCTGGCTACACCTGCACTGGCTTCCGAGACCTCCACTGACGCCCCGAAGGACCTGGACAAAGTGGAAGTCCGCGGCCGCGCGCAGACCCTGTATCGCGCCAACGATGCAGCCGTCGGCACCCGCACCGATACTCCGCTGGAGCGGGTACCGCAGTCGATCCAGGTCGTGCCACGCGAGCTGATCGACGACCAGGCGGCGCGCCAGGTCACCGATCTGTACCGCAGCATCAGCGGCATCAGCTTCTTCAGCTATGCCGGCGTCACGCTGCGCGGTTTCCGCCAGGAGAACGTGCTCTACGACGGTCTGCGCGGCGATCCGTATGCAGGCTTCTCGGTGCCGCAGCTGTTCAACATCGAACGCGTGGAAGTGCTGAAGGGCCCGGCCGGTGCGCTGTACGGCGGTGGTGATGCGGGCGGCATCATCAACTACGTGACGCGCAAGCCCAAGGCGCGCGCCGAACGCCGCATCGAGCTGCAGGCAGGCGACAAGGACTTCCGCGCCGGATCGATCGAAGGCACCGGCCCGCTGAATGCCAGCGGCAGCATCCGCTATCGCGCCGGCCTGTATGCCGACAGCGAGCAGGGGGTGCGCTGGAACGCCGACAGCGAAAGCGTGATCGGCGATGCATCGCTGGCCTTCGACGTTGGCCAGACCGGCGAACTGGTGCTGCAGTTCACCGACATCACCCAGAACCTGGGCGGCAACCGGCTGCGCGGTGTGCCGGTGAACGATGCCGGCAGCTTCCTGACCGACCGGCGATGGAACCACAACGAGGCCAGTGATTTCCTCGACATGCGCGCCAGGGTTGCACTGGCGCAGTACCGCTTCGCACCGCTCGATACGCTGGACGTGGACATTGCTGCACGCTGGTTCAGCAACAACGAGCACCAGATGTACCACGAACCGATGGGCTTGATCGATCGTGACCGCGATGGCGTAGCCGAATGGATGACGCGCCAGCTGCGCAACCAGATCCGCGACAACGAGGCCTTCACCGCCAGCGGCAATGCCGTCTGGCGGATCAACACCGGCCGTATCGAACACAAGGTGCTGTTCGGCGCCGACGTGTACCAGCTCGACGCCGACTTCACGGCGCAGACCGCCAACAGTGCCGACCTGGCACGCGGCGCCGGCCCGGTGCGCGGCATCGACCTGTTCAACCCGGTCTATGGCGCGAGCACTTGGCATGACTACAACCTGGCCGCCCTGCCCTGGCGCAGCACCGCAACCCGCAGCAAGCGCTACGGCGGCTATCTGCAGGATGAGCTGGCGCTGGGCACGCGCTGGCACGTGCTGGCCGGACTGCGCTGGGATGGCTTCAAGGATGAGGACCGCATGGGTGGCGGCAGCGTGGATGGCAACGATCTCAGCTGGCGCCTGGGCAGTACCTTTACCGTCCGGGACGGCGTGAACCTGTATGCCAACATCGCCAGCGGCTTCGTGCCGCAGAGTGCCACCAACCAGAACCCGGCGGCCGGCGGACCGTTCGACGCGGAGCGCAGCAGGCAATGGGAAGTCGGCCTGAAGTCCCTGCTGGCCGACCGTGTGACCCTGAACATGGCGGCCTACCGCATCGACCGCAGCAACATCGTGCAGGCCACCGGTGAAGTACGGGACGGCGTGAACCAGCTGGCCGCGCTGGGCCTGGTACGCAGTACGGGCATGGAACTGGACCTGCTGGCCGACGTGACCGAGCGCTGGGTGGTGAACCTGACCTACGCCTACAACGACGCACGGGTGAAGGACGCCGGACCGAACGGCATCACCAATGCCTCCGGCGACCGCTTCGCGAATGCGCCACGCAACAAGCTCGGCCTGTGGACGCGCTACGACCTGCCTTCGATCAACTCGGCAATCGGCTTCGGCGCCGACCATGTGGGCGAGCGTGTCAGCCTGGATGGGCAGACGGTCAAGGCATACACGGTATTCGACATGAGCTGGAAGACCACGTGGAAGCAGTGGCAGTTCCAGGCCAACGTCAAGAACCTGTTCGACAAGGTGTACGCGGCCAGCGGCTTCATCGAGCGCAACGGGCATTTCCCGGGCGAGCCGCGGCGGGTGTATGTGCAGGCGGCTTACAGCTTCTGACGAGCCGCTCCTGTGGCGCCGTGCCCACGCCCGGCTCGGCGCTCGCCTGGTCACCCCATGCGTATCGCGTGACTTTCGCGCGCCTGCACATCGATATCCTGCTGGCGCTGCATGGCCGCCTGCTGGCGCTCAAGGCTGGCAGCTTCGATCTGCTGCAGTGATTGTTCAACCGGCATCTGCACCGCAACATCGGTAGGCATGACGGCTCGCAGATGCGCGGGATCGCTCATCTCGCCCTGCACCACGAACACGTTGCGGCCGGCCGGATGCTCGGCGGTCTGCGCGCTCAGCAGGACATGGTCCGCCCGTTCAAGCTGGTTGCGACGGGCCAATGCCATCACGCTCGCCACCAAGCGCTCGCTGTTCTCATCGTGGGTACGTCCCGCGCTGGCATCGATCGCGGCCACGCCTTCGCGCACCTGCTGCATCAGTGCGTAGTCGCGGTGGCCCGGACCAATGTCGGCCAGGCGGGTCGGTGCCTGCGAGGGATCCGGCACGTCGTCCACGGCTGCGGTCAGCGGGCTGCGGGTGATGGTCCGGTACGGGTCGTCCGGGTGGAACTGGGTGCGTTTTTCCTGGCGCTCCAGACGGACCTCGCGCGTGTCGTTGAGTTCGGCGATGCGTGCGGGGTCGGTGATCTCCCGCATCGAGATGTGGCCGCCGCCCGCGCTGACACTGGCCCACTTCCTGTCCGCTTCGAAGTACATCGCGTAGTAGCTGTTGCCACCGATGACGTTCGGATCGACTGCTGAGCGGCCCTCCAGCGCCTGGGTGGCTTCCAGCACGCTCAACCGGGTGAGGTACTGGCCGCCCTTCACCCATCCCATCTGGCTGACGGCATCGACACTGGTGTTGCCTACGCGCGGGCCTCCGGCGTAGTCATTGTTGAGCATGTTGGTCCAGATCTGTTCCAGCTTCTCGGGGCCGCTCTTCTGCTCAGCCGCTTGCAGCAACACGCGCGGCGTCCAGCAGTTAGGATCAAGTTCATGCCGTTCAAATGCCCGGTCGTGAGCCAGCATTACATCCTTGCCGGGGAGATTCAGTGCCAGGTCTGGACGGCGCTCGTTCATCCACTGCTGCCGCAACTCAAGATCTCTTTCGAGCAGGGTCTGCCCAAAGGACTCCCATTGCCGCTCCGTCAACTGTGCATTTGAAAACCGGGATCCCTCGTCCTGCTGGGTCTTTGCGTAGCTTTGTGCATACGCGTTCGCGACGCGTCCCGGCAGGCTGTCATTGCGTACAACACCCAGTGCCAGTGTCCCGTATCCATCGGCTCCCGGCAGTTGCGACAGGTAGTTCCAGTAAAGCTCGCGGTTGCCGTCTCTGGCATAGCTGCCAAGGACGCTCAGATCGCGTTCTGTCAATCCACTCATACCCTGCCCCTTCTCTTCCTTGAATCACCGATCACTTGGACCGGGTGCGCGCGATGACGTCCCTGACGGCCTCTTCCATGCGCTTCCAGTCTTTCAGAAACGCTCTCTTGTAGTCCAGGCTGACGGACAGCTTGTTGTCGATGTCCACGAAGTAATGAACGCAGCCCGCGGCCACTTCCCCTGGCTCACTGATCACCTCGCGCCCCTCCAGCCGCACGCCGTCGCCTCGGAATTCCTCGCCGTCACATTTGATGAATGAGCTGATCCGGCCGTCGCTCTGACGTGCGATGTACCAGTCTCTTTCGTAGGCGGGATTGCGCACAGGCGGCTTCCCGTACCGCGCCTCATACTTCTTCGCGTACACCACCATCTTCGCCTCATCGATTGCATGGGGCGTCAGGCCCAAGGTTTCCGGCTGCGCAACGCGTTGATCGAGACGGTCCCTGGGATCCTCCCTTTCCACAGAGCCCTCCTCCGTGATGGCTTCATTTGACGACAGCCTTGAAAGCAGTGTTTCAACGGGAACGCGATCAACATAGTTGATCCGGATGGGAATCTCCTTCCGGAAATCATTCGTACGCGGATTGGCCCGCGCACCCGGCGCCGTCGGCGTCATGTCCGGCCACTCGATGACCAGCGTCACGCCCTCGCCCGGCCACGGTGCGATCTGGCTGTCCAGGTAGTTGGCCGGGATGCGGAAAGTGTTCGGCCCCAGCTTCACGTCCACGGGGGCATCGGTATAGGTGTGACCGTTGATCGTGCGGCCGGTCTGCGTTGCGCCGGACATGGCGGAATTCCTTTCGTGTTCGGTGGACGGCGGCCGCGCACACGCGCCGGCACTCACCGCGACGGCAAGTGCAAGCGTCAGGCAACGGCTCGGGGACATCACGTGCATGGGCATTCCATTGCAGGGTTCCAGCGCCACTATAAGGAGCCGGGCGTCAACGGAACAGGAGCCGCATCGCAGCCCTTCATGGAACCAGGCAGCGCTCTACCTGCAGTGACAGCACTTGGCAGGCGTTGAACAGGCCCTCGATCACGGCTGCCGAGGGACAGCAGGCGGGATCGTCGCTCTCCCGCGCCACATGCGCAGCGTGCAGCACCGCAGTCAACGCCGTGATGCCCGAAATGCTTCGGGTCGCCAGGGCCATGTCGAAGGCGCGGCCGGGGCTCAGGCACATTTCACTCCAGGCCTCGCCATCGGCACGCAGGTTCCTGCCGTGGCCTTTCAGGTGTGCAAAGAATGCCGATGGGGTGACGAACTCGGCGGATTCGCGGAGCGCGTCCTCCAGCGTTTCGGCCAAGGCAGCGGGAAGATCAAGTACAGCGGCACCCAGCAGCGCGTGCAGGCGGGGATGGTCGGGAAGACGTTCGGGCATGACGGCAACCTCACGTTGTGGCCACCTGCAGATGCAAGGTGGCGGACGGTGCGGGTTGGCGTGCCGGATACGTAGTACGAAAGCCGACGGGCCCTAAGACCCCCACGCACCATCCGCCATGAACTGACAGAAGGTGCATTGTCGTGATCGCAACATACGTTGCAACTACGACGCCTTGTACTACGTAAGTTCGGGACGCCAATCCCGGCCACGGCGAATGCCTTGGCGCGGACATGGTTACCGCCCTGAACCGGCGGTGGAAAGCAGGGAAATCCTGATCGATCACGTCGCTACGTTGGTTGCGTCAGTGGATGTCGAGTTGTCCATTGACTGGCGTTCTTCGCCAGCAGGCGACTACCATCGACGCGTACTTTCCGGACGCCCTATCCAGCCGTATACGACATGCGCGGTCGCGGTGCCAAAGACCCGCCGATGGCTGTAGGCATTCGCGAAACCCACATGCGGCAGGCGCAACGCCCCTCAGCCTTCAGCTATCGCCTTGGGTGCTCTGATAGCCGCGGTAGGTCTCGCCCCACTCGCGCATGGCCAGCAGCACCGGCACCAGCGTGCGACCGAACTCGGACAGCTCGTATTCCACCTTTGGCGGCACTTCCGGATACACGTGGCGGATCACCACGCCATCGGCTTCCAGTTCACGGAGCTGGCTGGTGAGCATGGACTGGGTGGCGTTGGGCACCCGCCGGGTCAATTCCATGAAACGTCGCTTGCGGGTCATCAGGTGAAACAGAATGATCGGCTTCCACACGCCACCGATCACGGACAGCGTGACTTCCACCGCACACCCGCTCTTGCCATCCCAACGCCTGCTACGCATGCATACTCCGGAAAACCATAGTACCTACGGAAAATCATCGTTCTTGTTGCAATAGTGGCACGAGCCTAGCATGGCCCCATTCCATCAATGTGAGGCCATCCATGACGTTCAAAGCCCTGCTGACCGGCAAGACGAACAACCAGCTTTCGACCGAGCTGGTCGATTTCGACGAGGCGGACCTGATGGACGGCGATGTCCTGGTGCAGGTCGAGTACTCCACGCTCAACTACAAGGATGCGCTTGCGCTCACCGGCAAGAGTCCGATCATCCGGAGATTCCCGCTTATTCCCGGCATCGATCTGGCAGGCGTGGTGCTGGAATCCAGCAGGGCCGACTTCAAGCCAGGCGACCGCGTCGTGCTCAATGGCTGGGACCTGAGCATGGGCCACCACGGTGGCCTGGCCCAGCGCGCCCGGGTGCGGGGCGAATGGCTCAACCGGATTCCCGGCAACCTGAGCACCCGCGACGCCATGGCCATCGGCACCGCGGGCTACACCGCCATGCTGTGCGTGCTGGCCCTGGAACATGCCGGCGTGACGCCCGACAAGGGCGATGTGCTGGTGACCGGCGCCAATGGCGGCGTCGGCTCGATCGCGGTGGCGATCCTGTCGAAGCTGGGCTATCGCGTGGTAGCCGCCACCGGACGCCCGGAGCACGCCGAGTATCTGCACAACCTGGGTGCGGCCGAGATCATCGATCGTGCGCAGCTTTCGGACCCGCGCGAGCGGCCGTTGAGTGCCGAGCGCTGGGCAGGCGTGGTCGATGTGGCCGGCGGCCCCACCCTTGTCAACGCCATCGCCGAGACCAAGTACCGCGGCGCCGTGGCCGCGTGCGGCCTGGCGCAGAGCGACGCTCTGCACGGCTCGGTATTGCCCTTCATCCTGCGCAACGTGACCCTGGCCGGCGTGGATTCGGTGAATGCTCCACAAGAGGTTCGCCAGCGCGCCTGGGATCGGCTTGCGACCGACCTGGACCCGCAGAAGCTGGAAAGCACCGTGCAGCAGATCGGCCTCGCCGAGGTGCTGGATGTCTATGAGCAGATCATCCCCGGCAAGGTGCGCGGCCGCATCGTCGTGGATGTGAACGCCTGACGCCTGTCGCGCCGGCGAGGGTGCAATGCCATCGCTGGCTCACGCGCGCGACTGACCGGAAAAACGCAACGTGCCACGCCAAGCCGCCTTATCATGGGGCGGCAAGGGCGCTTTACGCCCGGTGACGTACGCAAGGCAGTATCTGGATGTCTATGGAATGGCGCCCCTCGGGCTGGGGCCAGCGTGTGACCCGCTCGCCGGACTGGCAGTTGCGGCTGGATGGCGAACAGGTCGCGCTTTTGATCGACGGCAGGCAGTACCGCCAGCATGTAGCGAACGAACACAGCGTGCGGGTCGTTCGCGGCGTACTCTGGTCCCGGGTCGAACTGACGACCGAGCGCGGCGAAGCACTGTCTGTGGATGGGCTGCCGAACAGCCAGGGCTCCGGGCTTGCCGCTGCCGTGCAGCACATGCTTTTCGCGCGCTCCAGGCGGGGGCGCAAGGCACAGTTTGAGCACGTTCTGGCGCAGATCCAGGCGTGGCTGGCCGAGGCAGATGCGCTTACCGACCGAGGCACCACCGGCCGCCGCTGGATCACGTACGAACAGCAGCAGGCGTTGCTGGCCGACCGCCCGTCCCTGCCCCTGCCGCCCGCCGAGCTGGAGCAGCTGTTCCTCGACGAGGAGGTGCATGACGACCTGCACTCGGACCGCCACCGCGTGGCACTGGACGCACTGCATGACTGGCAGCTGGATTGGCCCGCCCTGTGGGCGGACGCCAATGAGGCAATGGCGACCCGCGAACTGGGTCTGGCCAAGCCCTTCCTGGACCGGGTCGAGAGCAGGCCGCTGACCGAGGAGCAGGCCCGCGCCGTCATCTGCTTCGACAACCGCGTGCAGGTCGTGGCCGCGGCCGGCTCTGGCAAGACCTCCACGATGGTTGCCAAGGCCGCCTATGCCATCGATCGCGGCTTCATGGAGCCCGAACGGATCGTGATGCTCGCCTTCAACAAGGACGCCGCCAAGGAGCTGGAAGAGCGCGCGCAGCGATGCTTCGACCGGCTCGGCATGGGCGACACCGTGGTGGAGGCGCGGACCTTCCACGCCCTGGGCCTGTCCATCATCGCCAAAGCCACAGGGCGCAAGCCGGATATCCCGGAATGGGCGGTCGACGCGACGCTGGGCTTCAACAAGCTGGCCGAACTGGTGGACGACCTGAAGGACCGCTCGACCCACTTCCGCACCCAGTGGGACATGTTCCGCCTGGTGTTCGGGCGCGATCTTCCGCCGTTCGGCGCCGACATGATGGCCGATGGTTACGACCGCGATGGCACGCCCTACATGCGTACCCTGCAGGGCGAGCGGGTGAAGAGCCTGGAAGAGTGCGTCATCGCCGACTGGCTGTTCTACAACGGCGTGGCGTACGACTACGAGCGGCGCTACGAATTCGATACCGCGACGGACACCCACCGCCAGTATCGTCCGGACTTCTACTATCCGTACGCCCAGCTGTATCACGAGCACTTTGCGCTGGATGCCGATGGCCAGCCGCCAAAGCACTTTGCCAACTACAGCGAAGGGATGCACTGGAAGCGGCAGCAGCATGCGGCGCACAGCACCGCACTGGTGGAAACGACGTCGTTCGGCCTGCGCAGTGGACAGGCCCTGCAGGATCTAGCCGAGCGGCTGCGTGCGGCTGGTGTCGAACTCGACCCGAACCCGGACCGCGAGCTGCCCGACCAGGGCGCCAAGCCGATGCCGGATGCAGACCTGATCGGCCTGATGCGCACCTTCATTGCGCATGCCAAGAGCAACTGCCTGACGCTGGATGACATGGCCGCACGCCTGCGGCAGATGCCTGAGGATCAGTTCAAGGAACGCTACCGGCGCTTCCTGGAGATCGCCGGGCCGGTTTTCCAGGCTTGGGACAACGCACTGGCTGACGAGCGCAGCATCGACTTCGAAGACATGCTCAACATGGCCGCCGGGCTGCTGGATCAGGGCCACTATGAGTCGCCCTACGAACTGGTGATGGCCGACGAATTCCAGGACGCGTCGCGCGCCCGTGCGCGCCTCTGCCGTGCCTTGGTCAGCCAACCGGGCCGCCATCTGTTTGCGGTGGGCGATGACTGGCAATCGATCAATCGCTTCGCTGGCGCCGACGTTTCGGTGATGACCGGATTCCGCGAATGGATGGGCCATGGCCAGGTGCTGAAACTGAAGCAGACGTTCCGCTGCCCGCAGGCACTGTGTGATGTATCCAGTCGCTTCATCAGCCGCAACCCCGAGCAGATCGCCAAGACTGTGCGCTCGGCTACGCCGGCAGTGGGGCCGGTGCTGCAGGCGTTCCAGATGAACCAGCGTGAGGAGGTGCAGGATGGCGTTCGCCAATACCTTGCGAAGCTGCACCAGCAACTGTTGTCAGGCACGGTGCCGCAGGGACGCAACGGGCGCGTGACGGTCTTTGTTCTGGGGCGGTATCGCGCGGACCGCAGCGCGATGCCTTCGGATTGGAAGGGGGCCTTTGGCAGCACGATGGACGTCGAGTTCCTGACCGCACATCGATCGAAGGGGCGCGAGGCGGACTACGTGATCCTGCCGGGCATGATCAACCGCAGCTTCCCGAGCCTGCGCGCGGATGACCCGGTGCTTTCGCTGGCAATGCCGGACGGCGATACCTATCCGCTGAGCGAAGAACGGCGCCTGTTCTATGTCGCGCTGACGCGGGCGCGACGATCGGTTGCGATGTTCACCCTGCAGGGCAAGCACTCGCCATTCCTGGATGAGCTGGTGAAGGATGGCGCCGTGGAAGTGACCGCGATTTCAGGCACAGCCATCCAAGAAGAGCGCTGCCCGGTGTGCAAGGTGGGCGTGTTCGTGGACCGGAATGGGCCGCATGGGGCGTTCCGGTCGTGCTCGAGTTATCCGTTGTGCCATAACAAGCCGAAGGGCGGGCGTCGGGGATGAACACGTGACCTCACCAGCGAGCCAGCAGCTCAAGTATCCAGGGGTCGTCGTCTGTCAGAAACACAAATGCCTCTCCCTGGGCATTCGCGCATGGCGATGAGAGTGACCGCACCCAGCCGGCTGTCTCCCAGTATCGCCATGAAACTAGGGCCAAGAATATAGGCACGACCCAGCGAAGATTACGATCAGCGCGGGAAAGTTAAAATGCCAACCAATTTCACAAAATGCGAGCAACCTCGCACAAGCGAGCCCTGCATCGGTGTAGGCAGTGTCTCCAAGTCTCTCGGCATTTGAGTCCAGGAGGTCACTGGCCAGCTGCGAAAACAGCTCGACTGATGCGCCAAATCGAACAAGGGAAAAGTATGGACACTGTAAAGAAATCATCGAAGCCGATTGGAAAGGCCTTGATCGCCCTCGCCATTCTCGTTGCGGTCGCGCCAGGACTAGCGGCCGCCAATCCGATTGCCAGTGAAAGCTCGGCGATTCATGAACGCCAGCTTGAATCTTCCGATGGAAAGAAGTGGATCGTTCGAACCATCCCGACGTCCGATTTCCAAGGCGGTACGGTGATGGTTGAGCAACGTCTGTTCAGAGATGGAAAGGGCGGGCTTGTCTATCGGTTTGACGACCAAAGTCAAGCAACCAAGATCTATCACCAGGCCCTGTGTGAAGCAAAAGACTCTGTCCCCTCAAGAGGGGCAACCACAATCTCCGGAGAGGCAGTGTGGAGTTGGTCCTGCACAAACAGCAAAGCTGATGTCCCCTCTTCGAGCAATGCTCCAATCTCCGCCAGGAGCTCGGACTATCTGTACGCTGTCGCCCCCGAAGGGTACTATCCTGTAGCAAAAATTTTACATCCACTGGCGCTGTTGCTTTTAAGAGTGTAGTCGCGGGAGACATGAAGGCAACGCTCTCCATCGATGATGGAAGATGTACAACGTCGGTGACCGAGCCATATAGCTCACCATTCGAAGGCACACACACAGCGCAAGTGGCGTGTCTGATAAGTGATGCCCGAACTGTGAACACGTCGATGGAAGGATGCATACCGCAGCGGTGTGCTACTGGTAGAGGTTCCCTCAGCGCTGTGCAGTCTCCCTGAATCCACATTCAGATCAGTATTCGTTGGTACGTACAGGCGCAGCAGCTGAGCAACCCAACGCAGAGTAGACACTTGCTGTTCCCCATTACCGTAGACCCTGACGACAATCCCGACGCTCTGGCGAGGGGCGACGGCCATGTCAGGTGCTGAGATCACCTGTTTTGGGGCACTGCCCGGATGCTTGCCGACGCCCGGGCGGTGCCCTGTTTCGTCAGACGGTCAATTCGTAGAGCAGAAGGTTCGGCGCAGCCTCCGTCGCTGCAGGGAGAAGATTGCGCTGCGCCTGTTGTTGGCCGAGGCGACAACTTCCTCTGGATAGAATCCGGGGTGCAAGGCTGGGTTCGGCAGCAGATCGCGCAGAATCGACCTTTGCAGGTGGAAGGGTAAGCGGGCGGGCAGCTAAGGCTGTAGAAGCGAAAAAGCCCCTATTTCCAGGAGCTTTTTGCAAAGACTGGCGGAGAGAGTGGGACTTCCTTGAGAAGTGCCCTCACCCCTTGGACGGCTTGGGTTTCACGAATCTGGGAGGTGCCCTTGAATGTGCCCGCGATGAGCATACCCCTTGCGGTGCAACGGATCCAGCCGTTTTTGCCGCCCTTGGGATCGCCAATCTCGATCTTCTCCAAACCGGCGCGATCAGGGCAGATGACCCGTTCGCCCCCACTCTCCGCCGAAAAGGGAAGCAATCCGGTGGACCGCTTCCTCATGTGTGCCTCAGGGCAATTGGGGCCATGGGACAGGACGCCTCAGCAAACGGTTCTGGACGGAGTCCTTTCAACGGCGGCCTTACGCCATAGCTCCATGGCCGGCTCACCGTCGCCCAAGACGCACTGCAAAGCACGGACTCGCACGCCCAGTCCGGCGCCAGCTCGGAATCGACGCTCCAGGCCCACCGAGGTGCTCTCGGTAGGTCAGACACTGACTCCGCCTTGGCAATCACCGTTTGCATTGATCGGCGTGGGGGATATCCCCCACGAATGGCTAGCAGGCACTCGCTGCGCATCTCCACATGGGGCATGTCCTTGAAGCTCTTCCAAGCCCCACCCCACCTCAATCCCGCCTGCTGGGCCAGCTCACCGAAGCGCTGGTAGCCCTGCCGCACCTGCTCGTCCTTCAGGTCCCAAGATGGGCGCCCACGCTTGTAGATGACCATGTCTGCGGCCCAACCGTGGTTGTGGCAACTGCTGCCTGGCCCCACCTGGGTCACGCCCTTTTGGCTGGCGAGCAGCGCGGCCTGGCGCTGTTCCGAGCGGTAGCCCTCCATCAGCCGCAGGTCGTAGCCCTCGCCCTTCATCTGCAAGGCGATCCGTTCCAGCATTGAGCGAAGCTCAGGGTGGACACCGTCCCACTGCGGGGCGTCCTTGTGACGGTGGAACAGGCGTTTGAAAAACCCTGGCTTCTTCCCGTGGAACTCAACGGAATCGGTGGCTGGCACGTGAGCGTGGACCAGGATGGGGGCGCTGGCCAATGCGAGCGCGAGCAACAAGCGTTGAAACATGAGTAGGCCTCCTTACTCACATGAGCGATGCACCCATGCAAGCGGAGAATCGAAAACGCGCAAGGGGGGGCTTGCGGAATCTTGGACCGGCCAGAGTTCTGTAGACACTCAGTTGCCGCTCTGCGCGTAGCGCCTTTCAAACTCTACCGGTGACACGCCGCCAGCGGAACCATGCCGGCGGATCGGGTTGTAGAACATCTCGATGTAGT